>JAGLHR010000177.1 GCA_023143415.1 Thiomargarita sp.
AAAAAACTTTAGCCTCGAAAGGAACGAAGTGGAAACCCACATTTTTTGTGGGTTTCGCTCTACCCATCCTACATTAAAATATTTGATTTTTTGTCCTGTACAGAGCAAAAAAGTATTAAAACTTATGTTTCAGAACTTATTTTAACTCTTAATTCGCATTCGTGAATTAATCGTACTCACAAAGTTTTTCACATTTTAATAAGCAAAGTCAATGCCCACTATTATTTAATAACTACAAGGATTATTTATAAGAAAGGATATATAAAAAAACATTATAAATCAAATTGTTAATAAATATGACCGAGTATTATCCTTGTTTATATATAATCCTTGTCATTATATTATTGTTTGGGTTAAATATTAGTAGGAATTTGTGTAAGTTTATTTTCAATATCACGATTTAACTGTTCACGCAATCCCGATGAGCGGCTGATTTTTTTTGAAATCGCCATTGATAAGACCTGCTCATTGCCCCAGATATGAATAACCTGTTTTGCACGAGTAATACCTGTATAGATTAATTCACGGGTCAACAATGTGGAAAATTGCTGAGGCAATAAGATTAAAACGTTATCAAATTCTGAGCCTTGACTTTTATGAATTGTCATGGCATAAACCGTCTCATGTTCAGGCAAACGATTAGGCCAAAATAGACGAATTTCCCCTTCGACTGAAGGAAAAAAGGCTTGTAAATCATTACGATTCTCAGGGTTTCTCAGTATAATGCCAATATCACCATTAAAGAGTTTTAAAGTGTAATCATTGCGAGTAATCATGATTGGTTGTCCGTGATACCAACGATTTTTTGTCCGAATCAGCCCTTTCTTGTTCAATTCTCCTTCTATTTGACGATTGATAGCCTCTACACCATAAGGGCCACGACGGGTGGCACATAACACTCTTAACTGTTCAAAGTGTTGTAATACTTTTTCAGGCGATTTTTCTTCTAAATAACGGGTAAAACGGATGACAATTTGTTCAATCAGGGTACGGGGCAAGCCTTCTGAAGGGGCTAAATGATGCCAATTCACGTCAGAATAGTTTTCCGATTTCAGAATACGCAAAGCCTTTTCACTCTGCCCTTGTTTGACGGCTTGTGCTAATTTCCATATCCCACTGTTTTCGCTAAACCGATAACTTTTATCAAGTAACACGATATTCTCTTGGAGGGTAGGGGCATTTTCTTGATTTTCCTGAGAGTTCTCCGATAAACTGGCTTCACAAATATCACCTAGCACTGTGCCTGCCTCTACTGAAGCTAATTGGTCTTTATCACCTAACAAAATCCAACGGGCGGATTTAGGTATAGCTTGTGCTAATTTGGTCATTAATGCCAAATCAACCATTGAAGCTTCATCGACAACCACAACATTATAGGGTAAAAGATTACCTGCATGGTGACGAAAATAAGGTTTCGAGGCTAAAGTTTTTTCTAAAGAAAAAAACTTTAGCCTCGAATTGAGTTTGCTACCGAGTAGGCTGTGTATTGTATGAGCTTCTTGAGGCATCGCCTTTTTAATGCTTGTGGCACAGTTTAAACCATCTAAACTTTGTTTAATCGCCTCCTGCAAGCGTACTTTCGCTTTACCTGTCGGCGCTGCTAAAGCAATAGTCAAATTTGGATTTTGTTCAAGCAATAATGCTAAAATATTAACAACTGTAGATGTTTTACCTGAACCTGGACCGCCAGAAATAATGCAAAAATGGCGTTGTACAGCCGTCTTGGCCGCTATTTTTTGCGTTGACATACTGCTCGAAAATAAGCGTGATAAGCCTTCTTCTAACAGATCAGGGTTGACATCACGACATTCTAGGCGACTGCGTGAACGAATCTGTGTCGCCAATTGTTGCTCATAATAAAAGTAGCGATAAAGATATAAACGGTGTGCATCAAGAATTAATGGGGTATAATCTCCAGGAGAACCGACGACGCAACAATTTTGTAGCGAACTTTGCCATTGGGATAGAGTAGGACAAGATAGGGTCTCTATGCCCTGTTCGCGTTGTAATGGAAATAACTGGTTAGCCAAACCATTTAAATTGACACAAGAGGAGCCAACTGTTGTAAAATGACTCGCCAGTACCACACCTAGCAATGATGCTTCATCCATATCATCTGATAGGGAGTCCATCAATTTGACAAAATGTACGTCTATGTCGGAAAAAATACCCTGATCACGTAAGTGTTCAATGGTTATTAGTTTGTTCATTTTCTATATGCTTGTTATGAATAACTTTTATTGATCGTGCGAATTAAGAGTTGAAACTCCATTAAAAATGGAATACATTCGATTCTAGGTTCAAGTTTTTTCTTTAAAAAAACTTTCGCCTCGACTCGAATGCTTTCGCTTTGTAAATCCGTCCAAAAAACGCTCAAAGCTGAAGCGTTTTCGAGGTTTAAGTAAAAATTAAACCTCGAACTCCAATTTTAAATCTTAATTCGCATTGGTAGTGCTACAAGTAATAAACGGTTTTTTTAGCTTTCAAAACCAATGTTCGCGTTTATAAAAATAAAAATGACCTCTCAATGAGTGCTTTTTCTAACAAGAAAAATGTCACTAAGACTACATAAGAGGAGATACTCGAAATGAAAAGTAAAAACAATCAACTGAGACAACATTTGGAAGAATTGGAACTGGAACAGCAACGTCTCAATAGGGCACTTAATGATATAGGTGAGTTGGAGGCAAAACTTCACCAACTGAAAGCAACAATAATGCCCAATAACGATGTCATAATTCCGTTGCACTTTCCAAATGATGAACAAAAGGCTAATAAGGAAACGATTCGCAGTGCGCCGTCCCTTAATACAAGCCTCTCTGATAGATATGGGTATATTGTTTGCTTAATGCTTAATCCACAGTCACCACCAGAATGGTCTGGAAAAGGATGGTATATCCCTGGTAAGGGTAAATGTTATTCTAATCTTGAAAGGGCCAACCAGTGTATGCAACAACTTCAGAAGCGGTGGCCTACTTATCCTTTCGAGGTTCAAGCTTGTCTTCAAAATTGAAAAAGCTGTAAGCCTCGTGGATGAATGATGAATGATGAATGATGGATGAATGAACTTAATGATGAACGATTGATTTAATTCATCATTTCGAGTTTTTAGTTTTTTGAAGAAAAACTAAAAACTCGAAAATCATTCCTCATTATAATAAGAGGAACATAATGGAAAATTCTAGCCAAAAAGAACTAGAGCAACGTTTGAAATTACTGGAAGAAGCACAAGCAGAACATGATGGTGCTTTGGAAAAATTGAATGGTTTTGATGAAGAAGTTCGTCAACTCGAAGCCCTTCTAACTAAGATAGACAATTATGACATCAAACAGCATGAGAAATTTGACTTCAGTAAACTGCGTGAAACAAAAGAAATCGAAAAACTCGAAAGAAAATTAGCAAAGATAGATGAAGAATATGTTATAGATACAGCTAAAAATAGTCATCAACCCAAAAAGTTATCTGGACCTCAGAAGAATAAGGCTACACTCCCTTTGGCTTCTAAGACATTGATAACGACAAAAACGGAAGAGTATTATATCATTCGTTTAATGTTTGATCCAAAATCACCCCAAGAATGGTCTGGAAGAGGATGGTGTAAAAGGGGCAAGGGAATGCGCTATAAAAATGTTGAAACGGTTAAGCAAAGTTTCCGAAAGCTGAAACAAAAATGGCCAGATTATCCCTTGAAGATATTCAAGAAGTAGGTGAATGGTGAATGGTGAATGGTGAATGATGAATGGTGAATGATTTTTTTGTAAGTGATTGTTTTTGAATGATTTATTATAAATAAATCTGATTCAACTTTTGGTGAAACGAATTTTCACCACCAGTTGTTTGCTATGTTTACTTCAATAAAAAACTTGAAAGAATATGAAAAAAAGTGTCCTATTATTAAGCATAAGTCTTCTTTATGCCTGCTCAACACAAAAACCTGATTTAGTTAAACCTGATTCTCGTCAGGAAAATATAATCGTATCAGATAATACAACTCCTGAGAAGGCTCAGGAAAATCTTCAGGAAAAGGAGCAGGAAACAGAAATTCCGGAAATAGAAAATATCGGAGGATGTCTCGAATCACCTGACAATTGTACGAATAGATGGGGAATTTACCTCTATGAAAATGGTGATTGTTACGAAGGCTATTTTAAAAATGGTCAAAAAGATGGGGACGGCACTTTATACCTCACAAACAATACACGTATTGAAACATTTTGGCAAAATGATAAAAATGTTGGTGAAATGGGTCGTACTTTTGGGAAAACAATGGAGGAAAAGTATGATCCAATCCACTTGGAAAGAACCTGCCAAAATGTAATAACTTGCTCTACACTTATTCCAAGTTCAGAACAAGTTAATAAACGTTTTGATATTTTTCAAAAATTGGCACTGATGAAAATTCAACTTGACATTGCTCAACAAGAGGCCAACTCTTTCAAAAATCAACTCGCCATTGCTCAAGGAAAGAGTCACAAAACTCAAGAAGAAGCGAATCGTTTAAAAGCGCAACTTGACATTGCACAAAACGAGCTAAAACATTTAAGAAGTCAACCTGCCAGGATTAACGTGGATGAACAAGTTCAAAACGGTACATTATGGAAAGAGTATCAGCCTCAACCGAGAATTGAGGATAAGGTTAGCAGGCAACCTGCGCCTGACGCGAATAAAAAATGGGGGGGACTCTTATGTCACAACGACATTGCAACAAGAACGCTTAAAATAACCTTTGAATTTTTGGGGTCTCTATCTGTTCCTCTCAATTCAATAATCCTGAACCAAGCGTCATTGCTAAGAGATAATAAGATTATCTTAGCTAGAAAATATGATAATATTATCTACGCAAAAGAGGAATGTCAAAAGTGGATAAAAATGTCACAATCTTACAATGGGAATCGCGAAATCGTTTTTAACTTTTCTCCTCAGAATTCTAGGATTGAGCTTTCAAAACCTCATTTGTTCATCTATTTGAATTATTAAGGAACGTGCATGAAATCATATAACTAGTACCTTGTCAAGCTAATTTTGACGGGTAGTCTTAGACTTTTTTTATCACCAGACAAATTAAAATTGACAGTGTACTAGAGCTGAACTAGACCTG
>JAGLHR010000178.1 GCA_023143415.1 Thiomargarita sp.
TTTTCGTCACTCGATTTATGAATATTATTGTAGGGGCAATCCTTTATGGTTGCTCTGAGTACAAATAGGTAATGAAATGACAATTATTAACAATTCCTATATTAATCAACAAATTATCAAATAATTCACTCTTGATGGTACGCTCGGACGTAGCGCATTGCCTGGCCCTGACTATCAAATTGTAACAGACTTGGGCAAATAACAGGGTGGCAATCTTTTCCATCGTTTTCAAGACTTTAACTTGAATCGTGCGGAAAGTACCACTTTTTCTGGTCCCAATAGCGTCAACGCGATGGTCATGGTGATAATATCAAGATTCAGGTTGCTGACAAAATAACCTATTTTATAATGGATTAAAGGAGAAAGAACATGCGTGAATTTAACACAACAGGACCATGTAACCCAGCCCTGCATTACACCGTCATGCGTGAAGCATTAATGGCAACCAGTTTGGAACAAGTCAAAAAAGGACGCTATTTTACCCTCTTTGCGCCAAGACAAGCAGGAAAAACCACGTTTTTCAAACTCTTGTTGAATCTGATTGAGAAAGAAGGAGATTTGACCACTTTATGGATCAGTTTTGAAAATTTGAAGACGGTATCAAAAGAGGCTTTTTACCGATAATTAAACCACGAACTTCACAGTCTTCTTTCAAAACAGGAGATTCAGTCTGAATTAATAATCCATGATCCAATCGATCTAAGTCATTTTTTTGAAAAATCTCGCAATCCGTCTAAACCCATTGTCTTGGCGATTGACGAATTTGAAGGCATCCCGGATTGTGTGTTAAGCGAAGTCATGCACACTTTCCGGAAAATCTATCATAAAAGAGAAGATCATTGCCTACATTCTCTGCTCTTAGTGGGTGTGAGTACTATTGCGGAATTGATCATTTCGTCAGCCTCGCCCTTTAACATTACCGAGGAATTACAAATTCCTTACTTCACTGAAGAAGAAGTGAAGGGACTCATAAATCAATATGTGGTTGAATCTAATCAGGTTTTTGAGAATAATGTCATAAAAACCCTTTATGACAATACTCAGGGGCAACCTGGACTCGTCTGTGCATTATGTTCTTATCTCGTTGAAAAATTAGCCACGAATCGGCACCAACCAGTGACTATGGAACACTATTATAGAGCAGAGCATCATTTTCTCACGGAACGGTTTGACAAAAACATCATCAATATCGTTCAAAAAGCGAGGAAAAAAAGGAATTTCATGCTGAAACTGCTTTTTGACGAAGAGCCGCTCCCCTTCTCAATTCACGAACCCGATATTGCATGGCTATATGCTAACGGTGTAATTGATAAGAATAACGGAAAGACGGACATATTGGTTCCGCTTTACAAAAAAGTGCTGATTACCGCATTCCGCCCGTCGATAAACGGAGAAACCAAACATTATATCAACTCGCCAGATGAGACGATTAACCAATATCTGACCTCAGATAATGAGTTAAATATCAATGCGTTGTTGGAAGAATACAGGGCATACATTCGTCGGCGAGGTTTTCGGGCTTTTGATACCGAACATCTGAAAGAAGCTGCTTGGCACTATTCCCTTGATGGTTTTATCAATTTTTTCATTCAGCGTCTTGGTGGACAAACTTATGTGGAAGTGCCTTCTGGGAGAGGGAGGACAGATATTATGATCCGTTACCAAGGCGGCTCAGACATCATCGAAACGAAGGTTTATTCCGATAACACCTATTTCAAAAGAGGCAAAGGGCAACTGGTAGAATATCTGAAATCAGAAGGCCTTTCTGAAGGATACTATGTTGTTTTCAGCAACATACATACCGAGAAAGATGAACTATTTTCGGAAGAACTGATTCAGGGGAAACGGATACATACTCATATCATTCCGACAAAGTTTGAACAACCAAGCCGTCTTCCAATGCTAAACGAACTGAAACTGACAGAATCAGAAAAGATTGCCAACAACATGCTCAAAATGGAGACGTTTTCAATCGAACAAATCAGTCAAGCAACCGGTGTTAAGCGTGACAGAATTAAACAGTTGTCTGTTCAGTAAAGTTGTAACGACAGGGATTGCTTATAATAAAGGATAATAAAATGAGGCATTACCACGATCTAATCCCTTATAAAATACAATCCCTGTAGTTGTTTTTAATCCTGTCTCCAATCCTTGTAGTTGGTGTTATTATACTGTTGGAAAATCGTAACTACTCAGGGCAACCACAAGGGGGTGCAGCCTAGGCTGTCGAAATCCATCTCCTAATTTACATTACAGTTCCCCACTTTTTGGATTTTCATCTTGACTAAAAAATGC
>JAGLHR010000179.1 GCA_023143415.1 Thiomargarita sp.
CAGTTATTTATAATCACATCAATCGTTTTCAAATTATAGATAATTGTACCATTTTCTAAACGATACCCAAAATAGATATTCAGCACACCCATAAAATCAAATTCTCCCGTCAATATTTCCACATCTTGAACACGCTTTAAAGAATCAACCTCTTTAAGTGTCACCAAGTTAGCTATCTCTTTATCCCAGAGATGAATTAAATTTTGGCGATCTATCATATAAAAGCGCGGCTTACTCTTAGGAAATGGCTTATAAGCGGCGCAAACTAAAATATCAGCCGGTTTTCCAACATCGGCGGGATCAACACGAATACGAGCATGAATGGTGATTTTTTCAAAACGAGACAATGTGATCTCTGGTTGAAATTCACCCTCATTGAGAAAACGACCACCCATTATAAGGGCATTCGTATTCACTGGCTCCCCAGTAGAATTGATAGCTATCGCATTTTCCATCTTGATAACGCCTTCTCCAAGCGTGACATTTTTCCCCAATTTGACATTTGAGCCGAGAAGCAGATGAGAAAGATAACTATTCTTCCCAACATGAAGCGATTCCAACAGGGCAGGATATTGACTATCTCCCTCAATATTCCCACGCAAATTGCCATTGAAAATAGATGTGTGAGGCATTAGGAATACGTTTTTAAAATAACCACCGACTTTACTGTTATTAATAATCGTGCCTGACAGGAACCCGCCAGTGATAAAACCACCACGAAATTCAAAGTCAGCAAGTATGCCTTCATTAATAGACATCTTTCCTAAATAGAGCTACATCTAAGGTTGACAAGGGCGGCAACTAATCTCCATGTTAAACCATAGTTTTTATGTTTACCCCGGTAAACCTCTTTGACGCAACGAAAAATTTTACACAACCGATTAATATTTTCAATCAAAATACGTCTTCTTGAAAGTGCTTTATTATGAGCTTTAGCCTCAGCTGTATGAGGTATTCCCCTTTTCTTTTTCATGGGTATCATAGAATTTTCATGATATTTATTTAAACCTTGATACCCTGAATCTGCAAGGAGTTCGGAGTCTGGATGTATCAAAACATCACTTTCTTTGAAGATCGAAAAATCATGTTGCTTACCTTTTGCACAGTCAACAGATAAAATTTCTCCAATGGCTGAAACAAGTATTTGAATCTTAACAGTATTCGAGGTTCAAGTTTTTTGAAAAAAAACTTGAACCTCGAATGTCGTTTTACCAGAATAATACGGTTTTTGACCTTTTACAGGACGTTCTATCGGTTGTTCTGTCACATCTATAATTATCGTATCAGGTGGATTTTCCAGTAAATTTTTACGATTGGGAAGAGTTTCAGCTTGAGCAAGAATTCTGGAGTAACGAGAATAAATTTTATGGCAATAAGACTCACTTATCTCGAAAACATCAGCTAAATTGATGAAGGTTGGATAATGACGAAGATAATAAATCGTTAGCAAGATACAATCTTCTAAGGAAAGTTTGGATTTTTTTAAACCACGTTGTTTCAGTGGGTTGCGTTTCTTTTCCTCTTCAATATAAGTTTCTGTTTTGTTACATAAACTTTGGAAGTTTTCTTGTGACAATCCTGTCATTTGTTTGAACTTTTCAGGAGTTTCTGTTTCAATTTCTTGGTATCTTTTCATGGTATCTCTTTTCTCTTTTCATGGAAAAAATATTTTAACACAATTAGATTTCATATGCTATTTAGGAAAGATGTCTATTAAACTACATTAAACGTACTATTTATAATTATCTATACAGTTTTCATCAACCGTGATCGGTGCAAAAACTTGAATATCTTTGCTGCCAATCTCTTGAGCAATTTCATCCAGTGCCGATTGCGTTTCTGCATCTTCATAAGGCAATGAATCGGTGAAGAAGATGAAACTCCCTTTTGGTTTGATGTGTTTTACTGCGATTAATGAAGCCTGCGCAGAAGCTTCTGGACATTCACCACCGCGACTGGCTTCCAAAGTCTCAAGGGCATTGAGCAAAAGATTCAGATCATCGGTAGCTGCTTCCAACTTAATCTCGTTTCTATCTCTGAAACTGATGATGGCGATAAATGGTGCTTCGCCCTCAGTTGCAAAGGTTTCTTTTAACAGTGTTTTCACCACTCTGATGATGCTGTTGAGTATGGGTTTCATGCTATTGGTCACATCAAGGGCAATCACACTATCAACTTCAACATCACCAAAATCAATTCTAGTGGTGACATCGTTGATATGACCTTCGTAATTATCAGCGGTGACTTGCAGTAAAGAAGTCAGTGCAAGCATGATAATATCTTCAAGCACGGTTTCTACCACCACGGTAACTTCACTAATATCATTGGCTTCAGCAACGCTTAGTTCACCAATGGGGCAATTCAGTGTGGGCCATTTGCTCGTATCACAAATATGCCCTTCTGATGTGGTGGTGACAAATTCTGGTCTCAACTCATCTGGCAACTGCATTTTAAAGTGAACACCCGTCGCCACTTTTTTAGGCGCATTGTCATTCAATTCAATATCGCATTCATAATGCAAGAGACCACCTAATACGATTGGATTCGGTATGCCTTCACAAAAAACCGATAAATAAGGTTGAATGGCGGTATAGCGTTTTGCGACATCCGTATTAGGATAGTTGGAATACAAAGTCGCTATATTTTTTAGAACCGGTTTTGGTCCTAAAGGCTCGCTGAGTTCCAGATACAGTTCAACCTCAATATCTACCATCGCCCCAATCGGTAAGTCAGGCAAAATACAAGTTGTCTCACGATCATCACTGACAACACCATCACATTCCACATCTCCCAAGCCTCGAATACTGACAAGCTGAGTGTTTTCTGGAATAGCGTAGACAATGGACGCATCAGTGGCGACTCGATCCCCACCATTAATGGCGGTGATGTTGAACCGGAATTTTTTGCCTTGTTCTGCGGGCTTTTCCAAATTGGCGGGGATAATTCTGAGCTTAAATTCACTCAAAACGGATATTTTGAGTTCGGTAATCCAATCTTGATTACCTACTTCAAAATCCTGCCCCATGAAAGCATAACCTTCTTTCTTAGCGATGAGGTTATAATGCCCTTCAGGCAAATCAATGATTTCCCAGTAACCGTTGGAATCAGTTATTGCAAACGCTCGCTTATCTACTTGTACCAAGGTTCCTTCAATGGGATTCTTTTGTTTGTCAAGGAGTGTTCCATTGATGGTGTAGAGAAAGATGTTAGTCTCAACATTGATAATATTACCGGCATCATCATAAGTGTAGTTAATGAATTGCTTGTTGGAATCGTAATTCACCGAAACGAGCCGATCAAGGTTGTCGTAAGTGTAGTTGATGGCATAACTCAGGTTCATAAAAGTCATGCCGATGATTGCCACAAAGGCTTTTTGACACATTTTGGATGTGTTAATCATGTTTAAATACCTCGGTTTTGTTTTGTACATCGTTGTATATCACTGTTGTCAAATATCATGTAGGGTGGGTAGGAGCGAAGCGTAAACCCACCATTCATTCCTGTTGTCAAATCTCATGTAGGGTGGGTAGGAGCTTCGCTGCAACCCACCATTCATTCCAAATATTCTCCCTCCATTTTGTCATCAATTCCTTCACCGCCCCAACTAGATGAATAAATTCCCCAATTGAGCGCACGATGAAAAGAGGAATATTTCCAATCAATCGTTTGTTTAACGTAACCATGTTTAACGGGATTATAATGAATATAATCAATATGTTGACGATAGTCACGTTCATCACGAATAACATGTTCCCAAAAACGGCGTTGCCAAATACCTCGTTCACCTTTTTTTATTCGACTTGCAGAACGTTGCTCGGTTGGTGGTAATTGACAGGAAAACGCCGATTTAATTTGTCGCCAACGCATAGAATAATCATCATCATTGACAGGTAACGTTAAAACACAATGAAGATGCTCAGGTAAAATCACCGCCGCATCAATTTTAAAAGGATGTGCTTTCATCACTTCACGGAAAGCGTGTCGTAAGTATTCAATATTATCAATCAATAAATGTAATTTTCGATTAGCCAGTGCAACCGTAAAAAAATAACATCCACCTTCAATATGAACCCGACGATAATTAGGCATTTTTACCCTTCAAATAATAAATATGTAAAATGTAGGGTGGGTAGGAGCGAAG
>JAGLHR010000018.1 GCA_023143415.1 Thiomargarita sp.
AACAAAAAAATCGGATTTCTAAGCTTGAAGAAACACACAATGTTTAAGAAATCCGATTTTTTCCAAAAATCGGATTTCTGACCTCGAAAAGACTTTTGCGTATTTAGGCGAATTAATTTTAAAAACTTATTTCAAATCAAAGCATTAAGATTTTTTTATCGGTTCTGGAGTCCAACGCTTCAGCTTTGGCGATTTAATACCACTGCTCCAAAGCTAAAGCGTTGTATTCCAAATCACAAAGCTAAAGCGTTGTACTCCAATGTCCAAAGCTAAAGCATTCGAGGTTTGAGTTTTTCTACAAAAAACTCAAACCTCGAATGTACTCCAATGTCCAAAGCTAAAGCGTTGTACTCCATTTTCAAAAAAAATTTCAACTCTTAATTCGCATTAATCTCGGTGAAACATCATAAGAGAAAAAGAAACGCCAGCCCTATAATGGCAATTGCAGCTGAACCAATTGTGATTAGAGTGGTTGTGGACAATTTATCTGCATCATCTGTAGATTCAGTTGTCGGTGTAGATTCAGTTGTCGGTGTAGATTCAGTTATTGAAATACACTCTGTTTGATTTTCTACCCAAGCAGAATCTTTGGCTTTAAGCCAAGCCATCAGTTTAGGATCAGAAGCCGTTAAGTGGTTGTTTTGTAAATCAATTGAATGAATTTCACTCAGGTTTATCAACGATAATGGGATGTCTCCGCACAAATTGTTCTTGGACAGATTGAGTTTAGTTACATGCCCATCGCTACATGAGACCCCTTTCCAACCAGACATCTGATCACAAGGTGTATTTGTCACATTCCAGCCCGTGTTATCTTTCCAATTTTTCCCGTCAGTATTATTATAAAGATGTACCAAAGCATTACATTCAGATTGCGGAATATCAGCAACATTTGGACAAATAGCAGTGCCAACAATAATTTCATTACCAGACAAATCAAAAGACACTCGCTGATTTGAATTATTCAAAAAAGCGGGAAACATCCCAGTCAATTGATTATTACTAATATTAAACCGTTGTAATTGTTGCAACTTTTCCAGAGATTTTGGGATAAAACCACTCAGTTGATTGTCATTCAAGTTAAGGGTTTGTAGTTGTTTTAGATTACCGATAGAACTCGGGATAGAACCATTGAATTGGTTATTATTCAATGCCAAAGTTTGTAACTGACTAAAATGCCCCAAAGAAGAGGGAATTGAACCACTCAGTTGATTACCAGCCAAATTAAGGCTTGACAACTCACTAAAGTAGTAACCCATTGATGGTGGAATCGTCCCCTTCAGTTTATTTGCACTGAGATCAATTTGAGTAATATGTCCATCTTGACAAGTGACTCCCTTCCAATCGCAATGTGTTTGCTCTGCACTCCAACCCTCTTTCCAATAATAGCCCTTGGTACGAAAATACAGTTCCACCAAACCTTTACACTCAGTTTTAGGAATTTGAGTACACTCAACGGCGAGCAATTGTCCTGTTTCTGCGGCCATTTTTGACTTAATTGCCTTAGCATAGTCGTTAAAACTAGGGGTTATATAGACAAAGCCTTTTTCTGGAAACTCAGAAGCGGGTTGCGGTCTGACCATAGAGCGCAATTCATCAACATTGATACCGCTTCCTACACCCAAAGCATTGATCACATCCACACCGGCTGCTATCGCCCTGTTTGATGCATCCGAAGGGGAACCTGAACTCTGACCATCTGTAGAAACATCAATGACTTGTTTGTCTGTTGTGAATCCAAATTGTTGAGTACAAGCGTCAATGGCATTCGGAATATTAGTGCCATTAGTTAGCTGCCTCATAGCACGAACCTGAGCCGCTACAGTATCAGCAGTCGCTTGACTATCTATGAGTGTAGAGGGAACCTCAACGCGAACACCACTTGAGAATTGCACGACGGAAAGAGTGACTCTGCTATTTTGAGGCACTATAGAAGGCTCTTTAATGGCTTTCGCCAAACCTTCTACCTGCAACTGAAAGTCACTAAAGTCTATACTGCCTGAACCATCTATGGCAGTGCAGAGTTCTACCGTTTCTGCTGCTTGTAATAGGCTTGCAGTGCTGATAAACGTGAACATCAATACTGCCCGCAACTTTTTGAAAATACTAACGTTTTTCATTGATAAATAATCTCCTTTATATTCATAAAGCATACGTTAGAATCAGAATGAACCGAATTTAAGAATGAACCGAATTTAAAACCTCATAAATCAAAACGAATTTGATTTTTAATTCTGAAAATTTTAAAATTCTGAAAATTCTGATTCTAACAAAATGTACAAAGAAAAAATCCTAATTGAGTATCCCCAATAGTTTCCTATTGAGCGATAGTCGCTCACAATGATTAAAAATTGGTGGGTTTCGCTGTCGCTCTACCCACCCTACGCTTCACTCATTTAACACCTCAATGGGTAGGGATTATATTTCACACCCCTTTTCGGCTTTCAGATTAAATCTTATATACTACATCTATAGACGTAGCAACGAAAAAAATGTGAGGTTCAATTATGATATAATTTTTCCACGAAAAACCTCTGAGGTTTTGGAAACCTCAAAGGTTTAGCTCCGAAAAACGTTGGCTCACGAAAGTTGGGCTGCCAAACATTGACTGAATGGAAATATAAGATGGATGATCAAGCGGCTTTGGAAGATATACGCAATGGTGGGCAAAGCGGTTACAATGCTCTGTATGAACAGTATGTGAAAAGTTTGCACTATTACATGATAGCCAAACACAATATACCTGAAAACTCAGTAGAAGATGTACTACAAAAAACATTTATTAAATTTTTTGACAGCATTCCTAGTTTTAAACAAATTTGTAGTATTTCAACTTGGCTATATCTGATTGCAAATAGTGTGGCAAGTGATTATTGGCGTAAAAATAAGTCTAATAGTCTCACTATTAGTATGGATGATAATGAGATGGAGGAGAGCGATAATTCAATAGATGTTCTGCTTGAACAATTTTTAACAGAACAATGGAAAAAAGAGCAAAATGATCTTGAGATTCAGATGTGCTTAGAACGTGCTTTGGCACAGTTAGAACGTGATAGTTCAAAAGCCTCGCTGCTTAATTGTTTAAAAATGCTCACATTTCAAGCTCAGGGAGCGTCTATACAAGAGATATCTGAAAAAATAGAACGAACCCCAGTGGCGACACGTCGCTATCTTTCAGACTGTCGAACAAAGCTTGGGCAATACCAACCCATTCAAGGATGTCGAGAATTGCTTAATGAAAATTAAAAATATCATATTTCTTAAAATCCGTTCATTTCCCTAATCCGTTGTACTAAAGTTTATTTTAAATCAGAGTATATAATCATGTCTTACCAAAATACACAAGATTGGCTAAATTTGCTCGGAGGGCAATCCATACCTAATGCTGATCCTAACACGGTGCGCGATGCCCAAATTTTTCGAGCAGCATTGCTCGCACATGCTGATAAGGATGAAGCCGAAATTCCTTATCCACATATCTTGAATAACGTGTTATCTTGTTTAAAAAAAAATCAGCCGAAATTGCCGAAATCGGTTAGCCAACATAAATCACCAACCCCATTTATTAAAATCCCGCAAGTGAATTTGAATCAATGGTTACAGGGCAACTTGCTTGAATCGATGAAGGCAGGTTGGCTCACGCTAGAAGAAATTTTTCCGACACCAGCCATTGCTTTTCGGAGTGCCACCCTCGAAGCTAAAACAATAAAGCGGGCGAAACAAATCCACTTAGGCAAAGAAAATACAGTGGTTCTCGTTATTGAGTTAGAAGAACAAGACAATCAGGAAATAAGAGTACTAATGCGCTTATCTCCCACGGAAACACAAACCCATCTCCCCGAAAATCTTAAATTCAAAGTCATTCCCGAATCAGGAGAGCCGCTAGAAGAAATCGCCGGCACCCATCATGATTATATTGAACAAGATTGGTTCTATGAAAAAGGAGAATGTTTTCGTGTCGTAGTGGAATTGAATGGGATTAGCGTGACAGAAAATTTTGAGTTTCCAAACGATATTTAAAGGGCAGGGCGAACACGTATGGGCGTTTATAGGAGTCCAACGCTTCAGCTTTGGGTTGTTGTCTTAATACAAAGATCAACGTACATAACAAGCTGCACAACTAGAGGCGAGTTTCAAATAACCGGGTTCCACTGCTAAAATAACCGGGTTGCCACGTTTTCAAAAGCGTAGGCGTGTTTGAAGAATCAAAACAAAATCGGTTTTAAGACGTTAAAATGCGAATAACCGTTTTTAATTCTCGACCAGGTTCCAACGAATAGATATACTCAAGAATCAATTTAATCTTGAGGAAACCGGTATGAAGAAGATTGAAAGCATTTTTGGCTTTTGGAACCCAACAAAGAAAACGATGAAACGTTTTCAAGTATTACATGATGTTTTAGCAAAAGATCACGCCCGGCTTGAGTTAGGGATATGTACCCTCCAGAACGAGCATATTCAATATCAACACTCATTCGATGTGTATTCGTTGTTAAGCGACGACTGGCAAAGACAGCCGCCCATCGGCGGTTTGGGTATCGCTTTTTTTCGCCCATCCCCCCTTTTTTTACCCCAATACGGTGTGATGCCCTTATATTTAATAGGGCATATCGCAGTGGCGTACCTCGGCGTTATTGACAATCTCTCTCAAATACGGGAAAAATTGATTTCTGATGGGGTTCAATTTGATACAACAAATGGGGCGGAAACGCTCTCGCTGCTATTTCACCATTATTTAGAATACGATCATCTTTCACCGATTGATGCGATGAAAGTGATGATGACCAAATTGAAGGGGCAATTTGCCCTCATGGCATTAGTGACGGAAGGGAAATGGTTGATGGTGGGATGTCGTGATTATCCCTTAGCGGTGGGCAGGATGAGGAATGATTCGACCGTCTATTTCTGTACTGATACCAAGACGTTGTTTCAATTTACTCCATCAATGACTTCAGTCGAAGGGAATCCAAAGCCGAGGGTATTCTGTGGTACAATACCTCAATCCGATGATATTCTATTGTCAGATTCTTTTTAGCGCGTCAGGTCTGTCGTGAATGGTTTTAGACCTGACAGGTTTTTGAAACCTGTCAGGTCTGTCGTAAATTATTTTAGACCTCTGTCGTGAATGGTTTTAGACCTGACAGGTTTTTGAAACCTGTCAGGTCTGTCGTGAATGGTTTTAGACCTCTGTCGTGAATGGTTTTAGACCTGACAGGTTTTTGAAACCTGTCAGGTCTGTCGTGAATGATTTTAGACCTGTTTTTACCGTATAGCAATCATTATGACAAAGTTAGCAATTTTCAAGATTGAAGAAGGTAATTTTCAAGAGGGATTTAAAGTAACAGTGTCAATAAATGAAGGAGGAGAACTTTCAGATCGAACCCGAACAATTATTGGCAAATTACCCCCAAATAGATATGAGCGTTGTGGGCAGTGCGATGATGAAAAGGATAATCCCCAAGGCATTCCTGAAAGCTATCAACGCTGGCAAACAGACTATTCTCATCTTCAGAATGCATTTTGTTCGCGTGCCAGAGGCAAATCAAGAACCGTTAGTAGCCAACAACTTTTAGAAAAATCTCAACAATCTGCGGCTCACTTCAGAAATGCTTTTAAAATGTGGTTGAGTTCTGAAGATAAGGCTTTGAAAAAATTCAGAAAGGCATTATGCAAGGAATTTGGGGATAAACAAACAGAAAATCAAATCATTATTCAGACAGAAAACGCCCTGCTAAAAAAATTGCCCTGGCATGAATGGGACTTATTTGCTGATGTCTATACTAAAACGGAAGTGGCTCTCTGTACGCCAACGTTTGAAAAACCGAATCTGGTCCAATCGACTAAGAAAACAGCAGTCGTCAGAATATTAGCGATTTTTGGCAATAGCAAAGGTATTGATGTTGAGAGCGATAGCAAATCGTTAGAAAAGTTAAGACAAAAGGATGCTGAACTGATATTTCTGTCAGAACCTAAACGGGCGGATATCAGTGATATTCTTTGGGAACAAAACTGGGATATTTTCTTTTTTGCAGGGCATAGTTCCAGCCAAGATGAAAAGGGCAGAATATTTATCAATCCCACAGAGAGTTTGACTATAGAACAATTAAAATACGGTTTGAGAAAAGCGATTGAACATGGGCTAAAGTTAGCGATTTTCAATTCTTGTGATGGATTGAAATTAGCCGACGATTTAGCCGATTTGAACATGCCCCAAGTGATTGTTATGCGTGAACCTGTGCCGGATCAAGTCGCGCAATTATTTTTGAAACGGTTTCTTGAACTCTATTCTCAAGGGCAGTCTTCCTATTTAGCCGTGCGCCATGCACGGGAACGGCGATATGAAAACGGCTTGGATGATAAATATCCTGGGGCGTGCTGGTTACCCGTCATTTACCAAAACCCCACAGTGAAGCCACTCAGTTGGAATGATTTAAAATTTCCTGAAAATCCGTATTTGGGATTGAATGCTTTTGGAGAACAGGATGCAACTCGCTTTTTTGGGCGTGAGAAATTGACAGATAACTTGTGGCAAAGTTTTTATGATTTACATTGTGCTAATGAAGAAAATTTACCGCGTTTTTTGCCCATTTTGGGTCCATCCGGTTCAGGAAAATCTTCGGTGGCACTAGCCGGTTTGATGCCCGCGTTGAAACAGCGTGATCAGGGCGAATTGGGAAAATTGCGGTTTATCGTCATTAAACCTGAAAAACGTCCCCTTGAAATTTTAACAAAGGCATTGATACAAGTCGCAACGATGGAATACCGATACACCCATCAATTTATAGCGAAAATGCAAACCAGCTAAACAAGCCAATCTCCCTTTAGACGAAGCGATAGTTGCCCTATTGATTGCACAAAGCAGAGATCGTGAAGGCGTATTGCCTTTGTTACAGTTTGCTTTAAAAGAAATTTGGGAGGGAATGCGCGAAGGGATTACACCAGCAGAAACTTTAAATAAAGTCGGCGGCGTTGGTGGTGCATTAGCGCAAAAAGCACAGACGATTTACAATAAACTGTCTGATACGGATAAGTCAGTTGCCCGTCGTGTCTTTTTGAAATTAGTGCAATTGGGAGAAGGCAGTCGAGATACGCGCTGTCGTGTGCCAGTAACAGATATGGTGGCGAAAGGGGAAGTTTATGAGCAAGTTTCTGCCGTTCTGCACAGATTTTCTAGCACTGATGCCCGTTTAATCACCCTCTCTGATACGAATACATTGGCAGTGGCGGAAGTGACACATGAAGCCTTATTAGAAAATTGGTCCGATTTGCGGGAATGGTTGGAAAGCAGTCGAGAGGATTTGCGTTTTGCCCAACGCTTGGATGGATATGTAAAGCGTTGGGCAGCGGTGAAAAGTGAGCAGTGCGAAAAGCGAGCCGCCGGTTTCTTGTGGCAGTCATTGAATTTAGAACGTTTAGAAGTTTTTTATGAACGTAATCAATTAGATATGACGAAAGAACAGGTGGCGTTTTTTGAGAGTTCTACGCAAAAGGCACGCCAAGTTAAACATATTCGTCATGCGACGATTGCGGGTTTGATCATATTGACGGTGGTTTCACTGCTCGGTTTTCTGTCGGCGATACAGGCAGAAAAAAAGGCGGTTCAAGTTGAACAAATTCGCACAGAAAATTTGTTTGAATCGCAATTGAAACATGCCTCTTTGTTAGCTCGTTCGGGGGTGGAAGATTATACCGCTGCCAGAGCGATTTTGCAGCAAACCTATCATTTGGATAATGAAATCGCTTTATCCCGTCGTCATGCCAGAGATTGGTTAGCCGGATTTGTTGACTTGATGGGCGGTACAGCAAATAAGGTGTATGAAGGAGCGGGGGCTGCGCTAAAGTCAGCCGCTGTTAGTCCAGATGGGAAATTATTGGCGGCAGCCGGGGAAAAAAGCACTCTGGTTTTATTTGAGATCGCCAGCGGCAAATTAATCAAGCGTTTAGAAGGGCATGATTTAGAAGCAAACGGTAAAGAGGTTTATATCCGAGGCATTGCATTTCACCCACAAGGTGAATGGCTTGCCAGTGCCGGCGTGTCTTTTAGTCCAAATGGTCAATTGATAGCAACCAGCAGTCTCGATAACAAGATAATGCTTTGGGAAGTCGATTCAGAAAAGCCACCACGTATATTAACGGGACATCAATATGTTATCTATGACTTGCGTTTTGTCATCAAAGAAGATCGCCTTCTGCTTCTGTCAGGCAGCCTTGATCGCACTCTACGGATTTGGGATATAGACAGTGGTGTGACAATACGGGTATTGCAAGGACATGAAGCGGGTATCGGAGAAGGCGGAATTGCGATACATGAAGATTTCATATTGAGTGCGAGTTGGGACCAAACCGTGCGACGTTGGGCATTCGATTTGCCTCATCAGCAGAGGGTCGATTTGCCCGGTGAACCTGCTTCAACAGCGATTGCGCCTGATGGTAACAGTGTAGCCGTTGGATTTAACGATGGTGCATTACGTTGGTATTCCTTGCCGGAAACGCGCTTGTTATGGGAACAAGAACAAGCGCATACCAGTATAGTAAAACGACTCGCTTTTAACGCAGAAGGGTGTTTACTGGCTTCTGCCAGTTCTGATAATACCGTTAAACTGTGGCAAGTAAAAGAAAGCCAGTTACAAGAGCAACAAACTTTCGCGGCTCATTCTGCTGTCCATGCCGTTGCTTTTTCTCCCGACAGTCAAATCATCGCCACTGCTGGTGATGACGGACAGATTGGTTTATTCACAGTGGGTACTTCGCTGAAACGCTTTATTAATGCACATAAAGGAAGAGTCGCCTCTGTTTCCTTTGATAACAGTGGAAGACGCTTATTGAGTAGTGGAATGGTTGACTTTACACTGCGTTTGTGGAATCTCAATACTGATCCACCCACTTTGTTAGAAAAGGAATTTCCTACCGTACAACATAAGTTGATGTGGGCAAGCCTCAGCCCAGACAATAAGCGGATTGTTCGGGTTGGACGTGGTTCATCTGTCGCCATTTATGCCACCGAAGAGGCTCAAGAACAATACCGCTTAGTCGGGCATCAACAAACCGTACTCCGCGCTATTTTTAGCCCCGATAGTCAACAAGTCGCCGCGGTTAGTGGAGATGCGACTGTGCGTTTGTGGGATTTGGATAAAGGCAATGAACTATTTGTCTTGCATTTGCCCGCCAATACTGGAAAACCTTACCAGATTTGGGATTTCGATTTCCGTTGTAATCCAAAAAACTGTTGGATAGCGGTTCCATTGACGCGGGGAAAATTGGTGTTGTATGAGTTTGGGGCTATTAATGAAAAGTAGTCATATTGAAGTTTGTTTGAATCAGAATTTTCAGAA
>JAGLHR010000180.1 GCA_023143415.1 Thiomargarita sp.
CTCGAATGCTTTTAGCCTTGAAATTGATTTCAAGGCTAACCGCTGAGTAGTTACGAAAAAACTTTATTCGAGGTGTAACGACTCAGGGCAACCATAAAGGATTAGAGCTTTTCCTTTCAAAAAACGAAAACCTCGAATGCAGCCTACAACAATATTCTTATTAATACGGACGAAAATCTTCTGATGTAGGCTGCACCCCCTTGTGGTTGCCCTGAGTCGTTACCAATTTTTTTGAAACTCGAACGTGAAACGCTATAATAACAAGAAATTTAGTAACTACTCCGCCTTGAGATAAATCTATTCGAGGTTTAAGTTTTAAGTTTTTTTAAAGAAAAAAACTTTAGCCTCGAATGCTTTTAGCCTTGAAATTGATTTCAAGGGCTTAAGTCGTTACGAAATTTAATGATTCAAAAACAAAAATGTCGTAAAATGGATGAAGAAAAATGAAGAAAATGGAGAAAGTCACTCAATGACAAAATATTCTAGCCCAGTAGAAACCGCTCGCGATTACTATAACAGCGATGATGCCGATCATTTTTACGCCACGATTTGGGGTGGTGAAGATATTCACGTTGGCCTTTATGAAAAGGAAGAGGATAGTATTTTCGATGCCAGCCATCGCACAGTTAAAAAAATAGCCAGTTTGCTATCCTTAAATGAATTCACTCGGGTGTTGGATATTGGCGCAGGCTATGGTGGACCTGCACGCTATTTAGCACAAACACACCACTGTTACGTTGACTGCTTAAATGTGAGTGAAGTTCAAAATCAACGTACTCGTCAGTTGAACCAAGAACAAGGTTTAATAGACAAAATTCGAGTGATTGAGGGAAATTTTGAAGCAATACCATTAGAAGATCAGCAATATGATGTTGTTTGGTCCCAAGATGCCTTTTTGCACAGCGGTAATCGTTACAAAGTGCTTGAAGAAGCTTATCGTGTTCTTAAACCGGGAGGTCATTTTATTTTCACTGATCCCATGCAAAGTGATGATTGCCCTGATGGGGTATTACAACCCGTTTTAGATCGAATTCTTCTTGACTCAATGGGATCAATTGGTTTTTACAGCAAAACAGCGAACGAATTAGGTTTTGAAAAGATTCAAGTCATTGAAATGGCTGATAATCTTGTGGCACACTATAGTCATGTCTTAAAGGAAGTTGAACTTCACTACAACGACTTATTGAAACTTTGCGCTCAAGAATATATTGACAAAATGAAAGTGGGTCTTAATCACTGGATTAAATCAGGCAAAAAAGGCTATCTTTCCTGGGGTATTTTGCATTTCCGTAAAAAATAAGGGCTTGGCCCATCAAATGGCAAAAATTAAAACAGTCAAATTAACCAAGATTTTCGGGCCATCTCCAAAACGTGCTCTAACGCTTTTGTCCCAGGGCAAAACGAAGGATGAGATATTCAACCAGACAGGGCTGGCTGTTGCTCTGGTTGATGTCTCCTTTGAAGTCCAAGCGGGTGAAATTTTAGTCGTGATGGGACTCAGCGGCAGTGGCAAATCTTCACTGATTCGCTGTCTAAACCGTCTGATAGAACCCACTCAGGGCAAAGTATTTATTGACGGAGAGGACATCACAAATTTAGATCATAACGCCCTATTAGAACTACGTCGCCACAAATTTGGCATGGTCTTTCAACATTTTGCCCTCTTTCCTCATCGGAATGTCTGTCATAATGTTGAATATGGTTTGGAAATTCAGCATAAGGATAAAGCCTTTCGACGTGAAAAGGCCTGTCAAATTTTAAAATTGGTCGGTTTAGAAGGCTGGGAAGAGGCAATGCCCAGTCAACTCAGTGGAGGGATGCAACAGCGGGTCGGTTTAGCCCGTGCTCTTGCAATAGAACCTGACATTTTATTAATGGATGAAGCTTTCAATGCGTTGGACCCCCTGATACGTGATGAAATGCAGAATGAACTGATTTCTCTGCAAAATCGCATAAAAAAAACGATTATTTTCATTACCCATAATTTAGATGAAGCACTTAAAATGGGGGATCGTGTTGTTTTGATGAGAGAAGGACAAATCGTTCAAATCGGCACACCTAATGAAATTATCACCGCGCCCGCTGACGATTATGTCAAACGATTTGTGAAAAATGTCGATAAATGCAAATTACTCACAGCCCAATCTATACAAGTACCCGCAGTTGTTGCTTACTCTGATGATGCGCCCAGGACAGTTTTCGACAAAATGCAAACTGAAAGTTTATCCACCATTTTTATCGTTAAGCGTGATAACACATTACAGGGTATTGTACAAATTGGCTCCGTAAAAACAGCGGTATCTCGTGGCGATAAGAGCATAGCGAGCCTTATCAATTCAGAATTGCCCACGGTTACTGCGACTGAACCGCTCACGACGCTGATTTCCATTTTAGCCAAATGGCATTGGCCTGTGCCAGTGGTAGATGAAAAACATCAACTTCAAGGGATCGTTATTAACACAGGTGTCCTAGCAGCATTGGCTAAAAAGGAGTAATATTTGATGGAAAATTTTTCAATACCCAAGTTGCCATTAGATGATTGGATTGATGCAGGCTTGGATTTTCTAACCGAGAATTTCGCTTTTTTAACCAAAAATATTAGCGAATACTTGGAGAAAATCATTAACTTCATTATAGATAGCCTAATATTTTTTCCACCCTGGGTTATTATTATCCTTTTTGCTCTAATTGCTTGGCGGTTATCGGGACGACAAGTGGCTCTATTCACCCTCATCGGCTTTGCTTTTCTTTGGAATTTACGCTTATGGGAACCGACGATAGAGACATTGACGCTCGTTATTGTTGCGACTTTTATTGCAGTATTGATCAGTATTCCTATTGGTGTCTTAGCAGCCATTTCCAAAAAAGCTTATCGTATCATTATGCCGCTTTTGGATTTCATGCAAACAATGCCAGCATTTGTTTATCTCATTCCTGCCATACCTTTTTTTGGATTAGGGAGCGTATCCGCTATTTTTTCCACGGTTATTTTCGCTATGCCACCAACTATTCGCTTAACTTGTTTAGGCATCAAGCAAGTACCCAAGGAATTGATAGAAGCAGCAGATGCCTTTGGTTCTACAAAACGTCAGAAATTGTTTAAACTACAATTGCCCTTAGCTATTCCCACGATTATGGCTGGCATTAATCAGACAATTATGCTGGCATTATCTATGGTTGTGATTGCGGCAATGATCGGTGCTGGTGGCTTGGGCGGTGAAGTTTGGAGAGCGATACAAAGATTGCAACCGGGCATGGGTTTTCAGGCGGGTATTGCGATAGTGATTTTAGCGATGATTCTTGATCGTATTACTCAGAAAATTGGGCAAAAAAATTGAGGGCTATTCAATATTTAGTTACTAACTATTTGATTTATTTGGTTTTTTTACTTCAACGCTTTGGACGTTGGAGTTCAACGCTTTAGCTTTGGACGTTGAAGTTTAACGCTTTAGCTTTGGACGTTGAAGTTTAACGCTTTAGCTTTGGACGTTGGAGTTCAACGCTTTAGCTTTGAAAAATTTTAAAGAGCCAACAACAGGACATTTAAATGAAAAATACGAAAAAGCCGATTTTAAATCACATTTTTACTTTTATCTTAACGGTTATGAGTACTTTTGGAATAACTACTGTCCATGCAGAAGACGACGAAAAATATGTTGAACTGACCTATGTTGAATGGGCGAGTGAAGTAGCAAGTACTTATGTGGTAAAAGTCGTTTTGGAAGAATTGGGTTACAAAGTTGAACTCATTCCTGTCAGTGCGGCGATTATGTGGCAAGCCGTTGCCAGTGGCGATGTCGATGGTCATGTCGCGGCTTGGTTAAAATCCACTCATGCTCACTATTTGAATGCGGTAACAGATAGAATCGAAAATTTGGGTCCCAATCTTGAGGGAACTAAGATTGGTTTAGTGGTACCTCAATACGTGACAATCAATTCCATTGAAGAACTCAAAGCCGATAAGTTTAAAAGAAAGATTATTGGGATTGATCCAGGTGCGGGGCTGATGAGTAAAACTGAGCAAGTGATAAAAGCATACAAGCTAAAAAACTTTAAGCTAATGGAGGGTAGCGGTGCGACTATGGCGGCTGCATTAAGTGATGCCATCAAAAATAAGCGTTGGATCGTCGTCACAGGTTGGACACCTCATTGGATGTTCTCCCGCTGGGACTTAAAATACCTCAGTGATCCGAAAGGTTTATTTAACCCTTCTAATGGGCGTGAAGAATACATCAGTACTATTGTACGTCAAGGGTTAAAAGAAGATAAGCCAGAAGTTTATCGCGTGCTGGATAAATTTTACTGGAAAGCAAGCGATATGGAACAGGTAATGATATGGAATGAAGAAAAGGCGGCTGATCCTTATGAAAACGCCAAACGTTGGGTAAAAGAAAACCGTGACAAAGTGAAAACGTGGTTATCTCCTTAAAATAGACCAATTTGTACAGAGACTAAAAATATGAAAATATATCGTGCGGAATCAGGATTTTTTAAGGGTTTAAACCCGATGATGGACATGATCTCAAAAGTAGTTATCGTCGTCTTTGTGCTTTTTGGTAGCTTGATGACAGAAACCGCTTCTAAAACCTTTGAACTCTTAAAAAGCTATATTATTTTTGGACTCAACTGGTACTACATTAGCACGGTGGCCTTCTTCCTGTTTTTTGTATTATGGCTATTATTAAGCCGTTATGGGGATATACGTTTAGGTGATGATGATGAACGACCAGAATTTAGCACTTTTTCATGGTTTGCGATGTTATTCAGTGCTGGCATGGGGATTGGATTGGTCTTTTGGAGTATCGCAGAACCCATTTACCACTTCCAAAGTAATCCATTTATTACAGAAGGTTTAAGCCCTCAAGCGGCTGAAATGGCCATGCGTATTACCTTTCTGCATTGGGGCTTACATCCTTGGGCAATATACGTCATCGTGGGCTTGTCACTCGCCTACTTTGCCTACCGTAAAAAGTTACCTTTGACAATTCGTTCTGCACTTTATCCGATTATTGGAGATAGAATTTATGGTCCCATTGGTCATACAGTAGATATTCTCGCCGTCTTTGGCACCGTTTTCGGATTAGCCACTTCGCTAGGTCTCGGTGCCCAACAAATGGAAACTGGATTAGCGCATCTTTTTGGATATGAATCTACTGGTTCCTCCTCTATTAGCTTAATCATCATCATTTTTGTCGTTACGGCTATTGCAACCTGGTCAGTGGTATCTGGAGTCAATCGGGGTGTAAGGATTCTAAGCATAGTCAATCTGGTACTCAGTATTCTCTTATTGATATTCTTCATCGTGTGGGGACCAACACATTATTTGCTTAACTCATTAGTACAGAACACGGGTGACTACTTGGCGGCAGTCATTCCATTAAGTCTTTGGACGGATAGCTATAAAGATACGGGCTGGCAGAGTAGTTGGACAACCTTCTATTGGGCTTGGTGGATTGCTTGGTCACCGTTTGTTGGTATTTTTATTGCGCGTATATCGCGTGGTCGTACTATTCGTGAATTTATCCTTGGTGTATTGTTAGTACCCACACTCCTCGCTTTTGTCTGGCTCACATTCTTTGGTGGCACGGCATTATACATGGAGATGTCCCATACCATCATCAATGAAGCAGGGGAAGCAGTAGCGGCGATTGGTCAAGCGGGCATTGTTGATGCGGTCAATAACGACGTGACTATTGCACTTTATACCACGTTTGAAAGAATGGATGTGGGTATCATGGGTATTATTGCATCAAGTATTGCAACCATATTGGTTGCCACCTATTTTATTACATCGTCCGATTCAGCAACATTGGTTGTTTGTACTATATTATCCGTCGGTAATGAAAATCCACCGATTTTTCACCGCGTATTTTGGGGTATTGGTGAGGGCGCGGTTGCTGGGGTGTTACTTATCATGGGCGGGTTGCAGGCTTTACAAACGGCTTCAATTATGGCGGCTTTGCCATTTTCAATGGTACTATTAGTTATGGTTTATGGGCTTTTGAAAGCATTACGAGAGGAAAAAGGGTTAAGGTAGGGCAATAAAAAACCGATAAGCCAGATATTACAGAAAAATGTTTTAAATCAAATGGTTAAATAGGAGTCCAACGCTTCAG
>JAGLHR010000181.1 GCA_023143415.1 Thiomargarita sp.
TTTTTCTTCAAAAAACTTTAGGCTGAAATATTCTTATGAAGACTGACGAAAATCTTCTGATATAGGGGCAATCCTATGAAGACTGACGAAAATCTTCTGATGTAGGGGCAATCCCTTGTGGTTGCCCTGAGTAGTTACGTTTTTTAAAGAAAAAACTTTAGCCTCGAATTCTAAATATTGGAGTACCAACGCTTTAGCTTTGGGCTTTATCGTTTCCAAACTTTGGGAATCTATTTATTTGCAACGTGATGTTTAAAAGGAAAAGATGAAAAAATTATTTTACGTGATATGTTTAGCATTATTGCTATCAAATCCTGTTTGGGCTCAAGAGATCAATACGGTTAAAGTTGATGTCTTATCGAAAACAAGTTTAAGTTGGGATGGGAAAAATCTACCAGAGTACGAAAAAGGCAAACCAGAGATAACGATTCTAAGGCTCACAATTCCTCCAAATGTACAGTTGCCGCTACATAAACATCCCGTGATCAACGCGGCGGTATTATTAAAGGGAGAACTAACTATCGTGACAGAAGACAAGGAGACATTATATCTCAAAGCGGGAGATTCAATTGTCGAAGTTGTGAATAAATGGCATTATGGAAAAAATGAAGGCAATGAACCAGCAGAATTCATTGTTTTCTATGCTGGTATACAGGGAACACCGATAACCATTAATAAAAGCATTAAAAAATAGATTTATCGTTCCCAAACGCCGTTTGGAAATGCCTTCCATGTCTGCGTCATCTCGTATGTTGATAAAATTGATAAACATATAACATAATACGTTGATTTAACAGGAGAAATAAAAATGCAACACAGACAACCGATATTTCTAAAATCCGGTTCAACTTATTCTCCAAGAAGAAAACGGATTGAACCACCCACCTATTTCAAACCAGAACCCCCCGACGATTTGAATGAGAGCAACGAACCTGAATTTAAATCTCTTGATCATAGGAAGGTTGATGAAGCGGAATATTGGGAAAAATACTATGAAAACGGTGAAAATAATGAAAGTTATGAATGGAACAACGGCTATTTGGAGGTGAAACCCGTGTCAGAACTTTTAACCGTTACAATATATGATTGGTTCACGAAACTCATTGACTCTTATTTAGAGAACCAACAGTTCGGCAAAAAAATCTTCTTGGGCTTCGGATTTCGATTAGCCTTGCCTGATAAGACGACGATTCGCAAGCCAGATTATGGCGTTATTCTGAATACGAATCCTGTGCCGCTGGAAATATCGGGTGATGTCTATAGTTATTCCGGCATCTGTGATTTATGCGTTGAAGCCCTCTCCGATTTGGGACCAAAAGAAATCAAACGGGATACCGAAACGAAATTTCGGGAATACGCCGCAGCGGGAGTCAAAGAATATTATATTCTGTACGCCAATGATGACAATCTGATGAGATTTTACCGTCTCAATGATCAGGGCGTGTATATTAAGCTCGAACCCGATTCAGATGGCATCATTCGATCATCAGTATTACTGGGTTTTCAATTTCGCATTGCAGATTTACATCGTCGTCCTTCATTAGAAGAAATGGCGTGTGATCCCGTTTATGAAAAATTTGCGTTTCCCGCATTTCAAAAAGAGATCAGGGCGCGTTTAGCTGCTGAAGCTCAATATCAAAAAGAAAAAAAGGTTCGCGAATTCGCAGAAAAGCAAGCTGAACAAGAACGCCAAGAAAAAGAGTCGGCGTTACAACAAGTTCAACAAGAACGCCAAGAAAAAGAGTCGGCGTTACAGCAAGCTGAACAAGAACGTCAAGAAAAAGAGTCGGCGTTACAGCAAACTAAGTCTGCATTACAACAAGCCGAGCAAGAACGTCAAGAAAAAGAGTTGGCGTTACAAAAGATAGCAAAAATGGCAGAACTGTTACGAAAACTAGATATCGAACCGAATAGTGTATAATATTTGATATTTGCATCCAAAGCTAAAGCGTTGAAGTTTTTTTGGAGTCCAACGCTTCAGCTTTGGTTTTTTTAGCGGTATTGACAGTACATGATATAATATCTTGATTTAACAGGAGAAATCAATGCAACACGCCAGACAACCGATGTTTCCAAAATCCGGTTCAACTTCTTCTACAGGAGGAAAACGGATTTCACCACCCACCTATTTCAAACCAGAACCCCCCGACGATTTGAATGAAAGCAACGAACCTGAAATAAAATCTCTTGATCAAATGATTGAAGTAGTTGAATTATCACCCGCAGAGGCGATGAATTTATTTCGGCATTATTATCCGACGGAGAGCAATTTATTGCCGACGTTATTGGATAAGATTTATCACCATACTTTGCTGATTGAATTAGTTGCTAAAGCGGGCAAAAAGAAACGTTTGAGTATCAAGCAGTTGTTGAAGCGTTTAGACAGTCGTTTGATTCATCGGGATTTGCAACGAGTCATCACGGTGGGTTCTCATGCGGAGAGTCACTTGAAAGACAAGCAAGCTAAATTATATCAGTATATATTGGCGATGTTTGAACCAGCAAAGCTAGATAAGAATAAACAACAGATTTTACAGTATTTTTCGGTGTTGCCAGCGGAAGATATACCTTTAGCGCATTTAAAAACCTTGTTTGATGTTGAAGATGATAATCAGCTTGAGAATGATTTAGAGAGTTTGTTTCAATCGGGTTGGTTAAGTGCCAAGGATGAGAGTTATAAGATGCACACCTTGGTGCAGGATGTGGTGTTTATCAAGTTGAAAGTGAATAATGCGAATGTTGTGGGATTGATTGTTACACTGAGTGAAATAATGCAACAACCGCTTATGGTAGATGATTATTTGAATTATGCAAAGGCGATCACGCAGAAGATAACGACTTTTGGCTATGAGATTGGTTGGTTAAATAGTTTTTTATCTGATGTTTATCAGAGTATTGGGCAATTGGATAATGCGTTGCTTAGTATTGAAATGGCTAAAGTGCATTTTGAAAATTGTAATGATAAGTATAGTTTGACGGCTTCTTATAATCACACTGGCAGAATTTATCAGGCTTTGGGCGAAATCGATAAAGCACTGGCGTTCTTTGAATTATGTAAGAATTTAACCAAAGAACTCTATGAATCGAATCCGAAAAGTGAGCCTTTGAAAAACGGGCTGGCTATCTCTTATCAAAACTTAGGCAAGATTCATAAAGAGAAGGGCGAAGTCGATAAAGCACTGGCATTCTTTGAATTAGAAGCCGATTTATTTAAAGCACTCTATGAATCGAATCCGAAAAGTGAGCGTTTTAAAAACGGGCTGATTATCTCTTATGAAAGATTAGGCGAAATTCATCAGGCTTTGGGCGAAGTCGATAAAGCACTGGCATTCTTTGAATTAGAATACGACTTAAAGAAAGCACTCTTTGAATTGAATCCGAAAGATGAGCGTTTGAAAGACGAATTGGCTGACTCTTGTTTTAAATTAGGCGATATTCATCAGGGTTTGGGCAAAATCGGTAAAGCACTGACGTTCTTTAAATCACATCATAATTTAAGTCAAGAACTCTATGAATCGAATCCGGAAAATGAGCGTTTGAAATACAAGCTGGCAACCTCTTATTTTAAATTAGGCGAGATTTATCAGATTTTCGGCGAACTTGATAAAGCACTGCCGTTATTTTTAAAAACCGATTTATTTAGAGAACTCTATAAATCGAATCCGAAAAATACGCTTTTTAGAAACGGGCTGATTGTCTCTTATGAAAGATTAGGCGATATTCATCAGGCTTTGGGCGAAGTCGATAAAGCACTGGCGTTTTTTGAATTACTGACTGAGTTTATGAAACAACTCTATCAATTGAATCCGAAAAACGTTGAACTGAAAAATGGTTTAGCTGCTTCTTACTCTAAATTGGCAGGCATTTACCAAGATAAAAAAATACCGTTTTACAAATTCGCTACTATTCGGCAAAACAAACAACAAGTGGTTGCCCTATATGAAAATGCCATGACTTTATGGCAAGAACTGTATCAAACCACTCAATTAGACATTTACAAAGCGAATGCAGAAAAAGTGCATTCACAAGTAAAAATGCCCAAAGCTAAATCTTTGCATTCCAAATAAATCCCTTTTTCTCGTTCCCTAATTCTATTTTACTTGTTCTGTGGTTTATAGAGGTTCAGATAATTAATGATCGAGGCTAAAGTTTTTCTTCAAAAAACTTTAGCCTCGATCATTA
>JAGLHR010000182.1 GCA_023143415.1 Thiomargarita sp.
GAAAATCTTCTGATGTAGGCTGCACACCCTTGTGGTTGCCCTGAATCTTTACGGTGAACTTTGAACTGGGTTTCATCATTTATGAAACCGGATGACTTATGCGCGTTTCCCATTGCCAAATTTTAGGCTGAACCCAAAATTGATGACGGGAACCAATACGCACAAAATGTCTTGCAGGTGGAAGAAGTGACCAAATTGATTCTGGAAATACCGCTTCCTTTCCCTGACTAAAAAAACCGGCGGCTGGGAAAAAATAAGGCACCAAGCTCCATTCCATTAACCAACCCTTCTGCAAAGCAGGTGGCACAGGAAAAATAGGGGGAGTCTCTAAAACACCTAAATCCTCAATTTGAGGTTGCCATACGACGAGAGTTTCTTTTTGATAAAGTTGTTTTACAAACCTGTAAAATGGCTGACGCTTATAGTATTTATCCATAAATTTATTATGGGATTCTCCCATTTGCGTCCATTTCCAAGCCGTTTTTTCTGGGCGACATCCCCCAAAAGCATGAACCACATTTGCTTCTGGTAAAAAAAATAATTGATAGTTTGCTTGGCGTAATCGCAAAAAAAGATCAGTATCTTCGTAGTACAAAAAAAATTGTGGATCAAAAAGTCCACCCACTTTTTCAATAGCCTCCTTTCGCAATAATACATGCCCACCTGACAAATTTTGTTGACGCAAGGGCGTTGTGGAGTGCCAATAATGTATTGCACGATTTCGATATTTTAAACTGTTGAACCAAGTCAATTTTCCGCCCAGATAACCCAAGGGTAAATTTAAAAACATCTGCCAAGGCGTTGGTGACAAACTTGGGGGTAACAAGAATTGATGAGCATCATCCCAATAAATACGGGGTCCTACCGCACCAACTCGCCGGTTATTTTGCAAAAAAACTCGCAGGGCAGTCAGCCCTTCCGGTTCTAAATAAGCATCGGGATTGAGTAGAAAAATCCATTCTCCCTGTGCCTGTTGATAAGCTTGATTACAAGCCTCACCAAAACCCACATTTTTTTCATTGATAATCAAACGACAAAATTTCCCCAGACTTTCGCTGAGCTTTTTCGCTTCTTGTTCTGATTCACTGTTGTCAATAATCCATATTTCTATCTCTTCCTGTTGATTAGGTGGTAGTAAAGAATATACGGCACGAATGGTCGATTCTGCTAGAAAATAATTAACAATGATGGCTGAAATCATAAATATCGGAAACGACTGGCAGGTTTTTGAAACCTGTCAGGTTTAAACTAAAAATTAAAATGCGAATTAAGAGTTAAAATAGGAGTCCAACGCTTCAGCTTTGGGCGTTTTTTGGACGGACAAAGCTAAAGCGTTGTACTCCAAAGAACAAAGCTAAAGCGTTGTACTCCAAAGAACAAAGCTAAAACCTCGAACTCCATTTTTTAAAAAATTCAACTCTTAATTCGCATTTAAACAATTTCTTCGGGATTAATCCCCAGTTCGCGTAGCTTTTCAGCTAATCGCTCGGCGCGTTGTCGCTCGGCTTCTTCTGGTGTTGGTAACAAAACGCCTTCCAAGGTTTCCCAACGCAGCCACGTTGTATCTGCATTTTTATAGAAACCTTTCCAACGTACCAATGCCAACCCCAACTTTTCACTTATCAAACGTTCTTTCTCATCAAAAGAGAGTGGTTGATAAATCCCATGTTGGAGAAAAAATCCGGCAAAATCAGTCGGTTTTTTGGGATCAAACCAAAAATATTCTTTTACATACAGGTGGTTTTGATAGACCTCCTTTTTCTCCTTTTTATCTTCGGCGGCGGTACTTTTGGATAATAGTTCAATAACCACATCAGGACTTTTACCTTCTTTCCAAACAACCCAATTGTCACGTATGCCTTTGGGTACATCTAACACCACAATGACATCTGGTCCTTTAAATGCTTTGTGACCACTCCGAGTCAAGTAATGGACAAACATATTGCCCCCCACGTACCCATTAGGTATCTTATCTAACCAGAGCCGGAGCGAGTCAATGAGTAATTCCATTTGGAGTTTATGTTGTTCAGTTTCCATCGGTATATCGTCCTCGCAAACCAATTGATCATTGGAAGGTAACATCATAGATTGTGGTGACACAAGTTCTTCAACTGGTGGCGGCACAAATTCTTCAATTAAAGCAGGTGCTGACATAATGTTAATACCTCTTTATCAAGATGTTAGACTTTTTATAAACATTTTTAAAAAACGGTTTGCCTCACTAAAAAGTGATCGAGGCGAAAGTTTTTTGAAGAAAAACTTTCGCCTTAGTTATTTATAATAGCATTTAGGATCAATTGAGTTCAACACCTAAATTCAATCCTTAAATTGTAACTACTCAGGGCAACCATAAAGGATTGCCCCTACAATAATATTCTTATTAATACAGACGAAAATATTCTGATGTAGGGGCAATCCCTTGTGGTTGCCCTGAGTCGTTACAATATTTTTAATGACAGCTTGGTTAAAAAACCTGAAACTCGGTGTTCTAGTTTTTTTTTCTTGACAATTAGTTTAAAATGTGACTGCTCTATGATTAAAGTCACTTAAAAATTAAGAATTAATACTCGATCATCAAGTTTTCTCGTTACTCCAAACAATAACTACAAGGATTATATATAATCCTTGTAGTTAGCGTTTTTAATCC
>JAGLHR010000183.1 GCA_023143415.1 Thiomargarita sp.
CAAACCTTTAGATTTGGACGTGACATTTTTGGAGTCCAAACCTTTAGATTTGGACGTGACCAAATGACCAAGTGCCAAATCTGAAGGTTTGGACTCCATAATATCCGATAACTTGTGCTTCAGTACTTAATCGGATATTTAGAAACCGAGTCGGTTTCTTAGCCTGAATAAAATATCTGAAAACTTATGCTTCGGTTAGTACAACGGATTAACGGAATAAACGGATTTTTGTACTCACCAAACTCTGTTTGGGAAACGCAGTAACAGAGCGTAGCGGAGATCATTCAAGGACAATCTGCTCAATAACTTAATGAATTGTGGCTGGTTTAGCCGCATAAGTGGTGATAATGTCATAACCATACGAAAAATGGGTGAAATAGACATTAGCAAAATACCTTCCTAATTTACTGTTCTAATTTAGATTTGACAAAAAAACGGTTTTTTGGAAAATGAATTCAACCTTTTCCTTTTCATAGAAATAATCAGGATCATAATTTGCTAGAATTCTATGATTCTGTTTTTTAAATGACTTCTTATTTGGATAAATATTGTTTTCTTTAATCAAGTATCTGGAAAAAGCATTGATTATTGATTGATGGTTATGGGTTACGGGTACTCAATTCCTGAATTCAGGTTAAATAGTACATTCGAGGCTAAAGTTTTTCTTCAAAAAACTTTAGCCTCGAATGAATTAACGGAATAAACGGATTTTTGTCAGTTGAGCTTTAAAATTCAGTCGTTGAAGCTCAAATAATTTTTTAATCTGAAATATGAAATTTGAAATCTTAAAATTTGAAGCCCTCAATTCTTGGATAGCCTCATGTTTAAACTATTGACTATAAATTTGATTTTGTCAAATTTTTTTTTGAATTTTTTTTGAAATTGTCTCTAAATCCCCTATCAGGCATCTTAATTATTTTTTTTAGCAGTTTTGAAGTTGAATATCCGACATTCAATTAAAACATTTTGTTTTCAAGCGGAACGAACCCCCAAATACCTTTTACAATGCGATATTTATTTGTCACTTGTACGGGATTTTTTGTAACTACTCAGCTTTTAAATCAATTTCAAGGCTGACAGCATTTTTCAACAAATGTTGCCCATCATCTTTTTAAGAAAATTAAGCCAAACCTGACAGGTTTAATTTCGGAACTTATTTAATTTTCATTCCTGAGCGTGGTATCATTTTATTATAAAGAGTGACGCAGGAGCGTTACGATATGCCAACGAAGACGTTGAAAACGAGAAATAATATATACCACCTAAAAATGGCAATTTTATTATAAATTCATAATAATAACAATGAGTTATATTGTTTTACTTTCACTCAAACTCAAGATTTTTAGATTTGATTTTCAATGACTTACAAACAGACTGCCATTTTTAGGTACCATATAATCATTTATCCCTTAACTTAGGAATGTGCATGAAATAAAATCGCTCACCAAATTTGAATGGTAATATTCGATCATCAAGTTTTCTCGTT
>JAGLHR010000184.1 GCA_023143415.1 Thiomargarita sp.
GGAACGAGGGGGCTGAGTAGTTACCAAAAAAATTAAACACCGGTATCACTGGAAGGAATCACTTTCTAATTCGAGAATCATCAGTTTTAATACTTTTTGAAGTCCATCATATCCGAAAACAGAAATATGACTATACAAGATAAGATTATTATAACTGGAGCAGCTGGTTTAGTTGGGCAAAATCTGATCGTGCAACTCAAGCAAAAAGGCTATAACAATCTGGTTGCAATTGATAAACACGCTTATAATTTGAATATTATTAAACAATTACATCCAGAGGTTAAAACCATTTTAGCTGATGTTGCCGAAAGTGGCGAATGGCAAAATGCGCTTATCAATGCTGCTGCTCTTGTCATGCTCCAAGCCCAAATAACGGGCAAAAATAGGGCATTATTTGTCCGTAATAATATTGATTCAACAGAGCGCGTATTAGATGCAATACGCCAGCACAATGTTCCCTACATCGTACAGATTAGCTCCTCCGTGGTTAATTCTGTGGCGGATGATGATTACACCAGTACTAAAAAACGACAGGAAGAAATCGTTACTCGTAGCGGCATTAAACATTGTGTTTTGCGCCCAACATTAATGTTTGGCTGGTTTGATCCCAAACACCTGGGCTGGCTATCACGTTTTATGGAATGGGTGCCAGTGTTTCCTATACCAGGGCATGGACGTTATATGCGTCAGCCCTTGTATAACAAAGATTTTTGTCGGATGATTATTCATTGCATTGAAAATCAACCTGATGGCACTACTTATGATATAGTGGGCAATGAAGAAGTTGATTATGTGGATATTATCCGCACAATTAAAAGGGTTAAAAAACTCAAAACCCTCATTATTCACATTCCTTATGGATTATTTTACGCCTTATTGAAAATCTATGCCCTTTTTAGTCGCAAACCCCCTTTTACGGCGGATCAATTAAAAGCATTAACAGCAGGCGATCAATTTACGGGTATCAATACTGAAAAAGTGTTTGGTGTGGTTCAAACGCCTTTTGAGGATGCTATCCACGACACTTTTTATGATAAACAATATAGCAAAATTGTACTCAAACGCTAGGAGTAAAAGTGGCTGAAAAGGCTGAGAAAATTGCTGTTCAGATTAAACCTTGTTTCGAGCTTAGAAATCCGATTTTTTCAAAAATCTGATTTCTTAAACCTCGTATCTAACAAATTTATTTTTTTGAACATCTATAGGAGTAAAAGTGGCTGAAAAGGCTGAGAAAATTGCTGTTATAGGTGCAGGAGCGATGGGATTAGCCTGTGCCTACGAGCTATTGAAAAATCATCATCAAGTCGATATCTATGAAAAAGATGATCGTATAGGGGGCATGTCAGCCTCCTTTGATTTCGATGGTTTAACCATTGAACGTTATTACCATTTTATTTGTCGCACAGATACACCACTTTTTGAATTACTCAACGAGTTAAATATCTCTGAAACGCTTTGTTGGCAAGACACTAAAATGGGTTTTTTCTATAATGGAAAACTTTATAAATGGGGCGATCCAATTCATTTATTCACCTTTCCTAAATTGGGTTTGATTTCTAAATTGCGTTATGCCCTCCATATCTTTTATACTAAAAGTGTGAAAAATTGGGAAAGTTTAGATAAACAGGATGCTGTCTCTTGGTTAAAAAAATGGCTTGGTGAAAAAACTTATCAGACGCTCTGGGATTATTTATTTCAGCTTAAATTTTATGAGTATAAAGGCAATCTCTCCGCCGCTTGGATTGGAACACGTATTAAAAGGGTTGCCCTATCAAGAAAAAACTTATTTAATGAAGAATTGGGCTATTTGAAAGGTGGCTCAGAGACTTTACTCAAAGCCTTGGAAAAGCAGATTTTTGCTCAAAACGGGAATATTTATCTTAATGCGGATATTGAACGCATTATGATCGACAATAATCAGATACAGGGCGTTATCGTCAATGGCGAAAAACGCTTTTACGATAAAGTGATTTCCACGATACCATTGCCTTATATACCTCAAATCGCGCCAAATTTATCCGAATCCATTATTAACAAAATAAAAGCCATTCATAATTGTGGTGTTGTCTGTGTGCTACTCAAATTGCGCTCCCCACTCACCGAGAATTTTTGGTTAAATGTGAATGATCCCACAATGGAAATCCCGGGATTAATAGAATATACTAATCTTTATCAAAAAACAGAAAGTGTTATCTATGTGCCTTTTTATATGCCTAAAACGCATCCTAAGTCGAAACAAGAAAATCATTTATTTATTGAGGAAGTCTTTGGCTATTTGCACCGTATTAATCCCGCTTTCTCTAAAGAATGGGTATTAGCGACTCATGTTTCTCGTTATGAATTTGCACAACCAATATGTACCCCCAATTTTTATCAACAACTACCGCCCATGCAAACGCCAATACAAGGTTTTCTGATGGCTGACACTTCATACTATTATCCAGAAGATCGTTCTATTTCTGAAAGTGTTAAAGTGGGTAAAGCTTTAGCTATGATTAATGGTTAATGATGAATGGTTAATGATGAATGATGAATGAAATATCCCAAATAGATGCTATAAATATTGGCTACTCTTTATAATGAAATGGTTGCAAAATAAAAATTTGATCTGTCCAATCTGTGAAGAAGGGCAACTTATCCCCAATGTTTGTACAGAACAAACTCGTTATAAAGAGAAAACCTTAACTGTCGATTATGAATCTTCAACCTGTTCAAATTGTGGCTCAGAAATAGTCACACCAATCCAAGCACAATCAAGCACGTATTTTGGATGAACAAAATCAACGGAATCAGAATAACGGATAACTGAACAATGGATTTACAAAAAATTTACGCCACTCGCTTTATTGAAGAAGAATTACCCACAAAAAACAAAATCTGGAAAGTCTTATGTACAAAGTTTTTTAGTCAATTTGTACCCACAACGAGTACAGTCGTCGATATTGGCGCAGGTTATTGTGAATTCATTAATAACATCACCTGCCATAAAAAAATAGCGATTGACTTAAATCCCGATGTGAAAAAATTCGCTAATCCTAATGTTAAAGTCATTAATGAATCCTGCATGGCAATGAATTCTCTCGCTGATGAATCTGTAGATATTGTTTTTATGAGCAACTTTCTTGAGCATTTATTAAATAAACAACAAGTCTTTGAAACGTTAAGCGAGGCTAAAAGAATTATCAAATCAGGCGGTAAGTTATTGATATTACAACCAAATATTCGTTTTATAGCCAATAACTATTGGGACTTCTTTGATCATCATACGCCATTAAGTGACAGAAGTTTGGTTGAAGTGCTAGAATCGTTAGATATGACGATTGTGAAATGCGTCCCGCGATTTTTACCTTATACCACAAAAAGTCAGTTGCCCAAAGGGGCTTTTTTTGTCAAGCTCTATTTACTGATGCCTTGGATATGGTTTCTCTTTGGAAAACAAGCCTTCATCGTTGCTGAAAAATAGGTTTTAATTTTTTTTAACAGGATTTCAGCCTAAAGTTTTTTGAAGAAAAACTTTAGGCTGAAAAACGGATTAAAGGATTGACAGGATTTGATTAATTAAATCAACGGATTGTATTAATTAATGGTGAATGGTGAATTATGAATTGTTTCAAGGCTAAAGTTTTTTCTTTAAAAAAACTTTAGCCTTGAATTATGAATGATTTAACCATTCACCATTCACCATTCATATATATATGTCTATAAAATCCAATTATTTCTATCTCAAACTACTCGCTGTTGCTCTCATTATTTTTGGTGCGAGGCTTTGGCTAATTCACCACTTTGGTAGCTCGGTACCCTTCTGGGATCAATGGGATGCGGAAGCCGCATTCCTTTTCTTACCTTGGTTAAACGATAGCTTGACGTTCAGTGATTTATTTGCCGCACATAATGAGCATCGGATTTTTTTCACTCGTATTCATGCGTTATTATTACTCATTTTAAATGAAGGGCAATGGAATCCTTTATTAGAAATGGTTGTCAATGCACTACTCGCTACCCTGACAGCCATTATCCTGATTGTTATTTTAAACCATTTATTAAAGCCCGCTCAAAACTCAATTTTAATCAGCATCGCTTTACTATGGACTTTACCTTACGGATGGGAAAATACGCTCGCTGGCTTTCAATCCGCTTTTTATTTCATGATGTTATTTAACCTCATTGCAATGTGGGGATTACTACTTCATGATAATTTGAGTTTAAAATGGTGGATTGGTGTTATCTTTGCATTCTTAGGCATTTTTACGGTTGCGTCTGGTTTTTTTATTTTACTGACTCTTATTGTTATTAAGTTGTACTTAATAGCGATTGATACGGGCAATAGACGATCTCATTTACCTACGTTATTTGTGTGTATTATTATAACAATAATATCGATAATGTTATTGACCGAAGTAGTACGCCATGTTCCTTTGAAGGCTAATAACGTCACTGAATTTATGCTCGCTTTTGGTAAAAACTTAGCTTGGCCTTTTGTGATCCATCCCTGGCTCAGTTTAGTACTTTATATGCCATTTTTAGCTTTAGTCTTGAGAACATTATGGCTACGTCGAAAACCCTCACAAGCTGAATTATTTATATTGGTTTTAGGCGGATGGGTTATATTACAAGCGGCAAGTATGGCTTATGCAAGAGGAATTGGTGGTCGTATTCCTGCTTCAAGATACATGGATATTCTAGCACTGGGTTTCATCGTTAATTTATTGGCCTTTTATTTCATAGCCCAACCTTGGTATGGTTTATCTCATCGGATCAAATCGTATTTTAATACTGGAGCCTGTCTTTGGACGTTACTTGTTATACTAGGAATGGGCGGACTAACAGTAATGGGCTCATGGACTCATATACAACAAAGGGGGTTGCAATACGCTGAACAACTGAAAAATAGTCGCGAATTTATTCGCACTGGTGACTTGAGTGTACTTCAGAATAAACCCTATCTACATGTTCCTTATCCTGTTCCAGAACGTCTTGCCGATTTATTAGCCAATCCACAACTGCGTGCCATTTTGCCACACACTCTCACGGTGCCAACATTGCTTCAATCTCATCAAGACAATTCGCCTTATGTTACCAATGGTTTTTATCCCACGACTGGAAAATACCAAAACGAAACCACACTAGGTTCTTACAATCGTCTGGGTAATCAGAGCATGGGACGCTTTGAAAGTCTTCCGATTAAACTCAATCATAGCGTTATGGAAATTCCTGTCGCGGGGTATTTAGGTGAAAAGGGGTTGACACTGCAATTGGTAGTAGAAGGAGAACCAAAACCGATTATCATCACACCACCAAAGTTAGCAAGAGAAAGTTGGGTATCCTGTTATGTACGCATTCCTGATAAACCTTTTAAATTGATTGCGATTGATAATCGATCTGATAAATGGTTTGCATTTGCGATGCCAAGAAGTATAGGCACTTTGTCTTTTATAACCCTTTGGATACTTGAACGTGGTTGGATATTATTATTGACAGGTATCTCGTTGTTATTTATCATTCTTTGTTCAATAGTGAGCGAGAAAACCGGTAGGTGTACAGTCCAAAGCTAAAGCATTCGAGGCTAAGAGTTTTTCTTCAAAAAACGTAACTACTTAGGGCAACCACAAGGGATTGCCCCTACGACATAATCAGGGCAACCACAAGGGGGTGCCGCCTACGACATAATCAGGGCAACCACAA
>JAGLHR010000185.1 GCA_023143415.1 Thiomargarita sp.
TCGAAAACGAGAAAACTTGATCATCAAGTGTCAGAAAAATGGTGGGTTTCGCTATCGCTCTACCCACCCTACATAACCACCACCAAATTTTAATAAGATACTTAAAAAATTATTCCGTTTCACTGCGTTGTAACATTTCTTGAGCATGAGCCAAAGATTGCGAAGTCATTTCCACACCGCCCAACATACGCGCAACCTCTTCAACACGTTCTTGACGACTTAAAGCAACAATATTGGCATGAGTACTTTCTTCGCCAAAAGTTTTACTCACCTGTAAATGATGATTACCTTGACAAGCCACTTGCGCTAAATGTGTGATACATAACACCTGACGTTGCTGCCCTAAATGGTTAAGTAATTGCCCGACAATTTCAGCAATGCCTCCCCCAATACCAACATCAACTTCATCAAACACTAAAATGGGTACACCGCTATTTTGTGCCGTCACCACTTGTATTGCCAAACTAATCCGCGATAATTCACCACCAGAGGCGACTTTTTGCAATGGTTTAGGTGCATGCCCCACATTCGTCGTGACTAGAAATTCAATAATATCAGTACCTGTTGCCGCCGGCGGTGCATTTTCAACTGCACGAACTGCAATCACCAAATGTCCCCCTGGCATCCCCAACTTGTGCATCTCGGCAGTCATTTTTTCCCCTAATTCCTGCGCGGTTTGAACACGCTGTTGATGCAACGCTTCATTCGCCTCCTCATAAGCTTCCAGGGTATCAATGAGTTCTGCTTCAAGACGGTTCGCATTTTCCTCATAATTTTCCAATTCATCTAATTGCAGAGTCAATTCCTCAAAATGTGCGGGCAAATCAACAAAGCGAACTCGGTGTTTACGGGCAATATCCTGAAGTGCAGTCATCTGTTGTTGAACATCATGCAAACTCGCAGCGTCGATATCCAAATGATGCAGATAATGGCGCAATTCTCCAACGGCTTCCTGTGTTTGAATAATGGCATTCTCTAAAAATGTGATGATACTATCAAGTTTAGCATCATGCTGCTGCACTTCCTCCAAGAGATGATTGGTGTTGTGAAGACTAGAAAGCGTTGAACTCGTTTCTTCGTTATCAAGTAATAACAATGCTTCTTGACTATTCTCTAACAACTTTTGTGCATGAGCAAGGCGGCGATATTCGCTCTCCAAATGAGAAAGTGCTTCCGTTGTTAAATCAAACTCTTCAAGCTCTTGTACCTGATAACGTAATAAAGTCATTTTAGCTTCACGATCTTCACCCCCCAAATTATCCAAAGCGGTTTTAAGCGTTTTCCAATGTTCATAAATTTGTGTGACATCTTCTAAAACGCTCTTATCCTCACTTATCTCATCAAGTAACTTGCGTTGTACATCAGGCTTGAGCAAAGATTGATGAGCATGTTGCCCATGAATATCTATGAGATACTCACCCAATTGACGTAAAGTTTGCACAGAAACATGCTGATCATTGATATAACCTCGCGAGCGTCCATTATGGTTAATCACACGGCGCACTAAACATTCATTACCATTCCCACTCATTAAATCTTTTTCTTGCAACCACGCCACTGCATCAGTAGGTAAAGTAAAAGTCGCATTCACCTGCGCCGTTTCGCAGCCCTGTCGCACAGCATTACTATCTGCTTTTTCACCAAGTACCAAACTAAGGGCATCAATCAAAATAGATTTACCCGCCCCTGTTTCACCCGTGATGATTGTCAATCCGTCATTGATGTGCAGATTTAATTGTTCAACAATCGCAAAATTTTCAATCTGTAAATAATGCAGCACTTTAATTATTATTTCTTAGTTTGTATGTGGGGTGGTGAAAATTCGTTTAACAAAAAATGGAGTAACTACTCAGCGGTTAGCCTTGAAATCAATTTCAAGGCTAAAAGCTAAAGCAGGCTCAGCTAAACGACTCCGTTTTTTTAGTAGTCTGCTTTAGCAGACTTTAGCTTTCAGCCTTGAAATTGATTTCAAGGCTGAGTAGTTACAAAATGGAATCCTATTCACTGAGAATTATATATTTATAATAAACAATGACTTACATTCACTTACCTTTCTTTTCATTCATCATTCATCATTCATCATTTCGAGGTTTTAGTTTACTAAAACCTCGAAAACCATTTTCACCACCCCAGTTTGTATGTGATTTATCGCCTTATCAGTCATTCAGATGGGTATAAATTGATTTGCTCCAATCCAATTTAGCACGTAAAATCGCAAAATGGTCATGTTTTTCTGGATGAATTAAGCGAATATGTTGGCGTTTCTCAATGATAACACGATCACCTGGTATAAGCGTCTGACATAATACACCATCAGCATTCAATTGAGCTTGCTCTATTCGATCATGAACAATGGTAATTTGTATATGTGAATCACCATCAATAACGAGTGGACGACTGCTAAGAGTATGTGGACAAATGGTAACCAATACTAAAGCATTCAAGGAAGGATATATTAGAGGGCCACCTGCTGAAAGCGCGTAAGCAGTAGAACCTGTTGGTGTTGCCACAACCAAACCATCTGCACGTTGACAATTCACAAAATGTCCATCAATCATCGTTTCAAAAGTCAGCATGTGTGACAGATTTCCCCGATGAATAACAATATCATTTAAAGCATTACAATAAGATAAACACGCTTTATCACGATAAACTTCTGCATAAATTAAAAGACGATCCTCTGAATTGTAAGCACCATTTAAAATTTCACCCAAATATTTTTCCATCTCTTTTGGTGAAATATCGCTTAAAAAACCCAATCGCCCTAAATTAATACCCAACAGGCAAACATCATACTTGGCTAATAAACGCGCCGCTTGTAATAACGTACCATCTCCGCCAATAACAATAATCAAATCACAATTCTGCCCTAATGCCTCAGTATTAGCAGCAACATTTATGTTTGTATGAGATAATAAATCTGCACTAGACGCATCAACGAATACATTAAGATGACGTTTAAGTAGAAAACTTATCAAGAGATTTAAACAATCTTTAACTTGAATATCACCGTATTTAGCAATAAGCCCTATATTTTCAAACATATCTTCAGTCATCAGTTATTACTCATTTCGAGGCTAAAATTTTTCGTAACTACTCAGGGCAACC
>JAGLHR010000186.1 GCA_023143415.1 Thiomargarita sp.
AATCCTTGTAGTTAGCGTTTTTAATCCTTTCTTATATATAATCCTTGTAGTTATTGTTTTAACGAGAAAACTTGATGATCGAATGATACTCTAATTTAAGTTATAATATCAGACTGATACACTGAGTACAACGGATTTGAGAATAAAACGGATTAAATATAATAAAATCATAATGTTAATGTTACCGTTTTTTTTAAATCCGTTGTATTCTAAAATCCGTTGTACTCATCCGTTGTACTCATCCGTTGTACTCATCCGCTGTACTCATTAAAAATAAGGTCAAATAAACCAAGTGACACCGAAACACGAACCCTTTGATGAAACGGCAAAACCATTTTATCATCATTTCTTTAAAAATCGAGGAATTAAAGTCGAATTTGAACGAAAAGTTTTTTCTTGTTCGCGTAAGATTGATCTGCTCGTCAAATGTACTGATGCTAATCGTCTTCAATTACAGAATACAATATTTGCCCATTTTCGACAAATCAACGCCCTGGAACTGAAAGGGGTCCATGATCCATTAACCGTCAGCGATCATAACCTGATTGTGATGCGTGCTTATGGACTTGGGGTACCGAAATATCAAACAAAGCCATGTAGGGTGGGCAACGTCTGTTGCCCACCATTTTTTAATGAGGAAGGTGGGCAAATAAAAAGACATTTGCCCACCCTACATGACTAAAATACAACGCGGAGCGTTGTGGAAAGCATTCCCAAACAGAGTTTGGGAACGAGAGAAATCAGCCCCCCTTAAATTAGGGCTTTTTTTCGCCAGTTGCCATTTTTTTGCATTTTGCGTTGCATTTTGCGTTGTTTTTTGCGACTCAAAATAATAAATTCCTTAAAAAAACAAAGAGTTATAAATTGACTTCTTGTTTGCATGGTTAATAGGCATTAAAACAAATCACTGGGTTCATTTAATCAAGTGATGTTTTAATATCCAAAGTGGTTCGGATTGGCTGGAATGGAGCATGAAACCTAACATTAGGGTTATGTTTTGTTGTTATGATTGCCACTGAGAGTCAATCAGGTTCACTAACAACTTGTCAGGATTTGTAAATGGCAAAGGTTAGCAATACCATCAACGTTTGATGTGCTTTAAAGTTGATGGGGTTGCGTTGAAAATATCCTTTTAGAAGAGAAAAGCTTATGAATATTCGTTTTAGCAAAAAGGGGTTAATGGTAGCCCTGAGTGCCGGTGCTTTTGCGCTGGCTGCTCCGCTGACGTTAGCTGCTGAGGTTGTAAACATAGATGCAGTCAGTAATTGCGGAGTTAGTCCTAATCAAGATGCTAATTCAGTCGATGTCTCTCTCGACGCAGGAAAATGGCGCTTGACACCCACAAACCCAACAATTGATTCAGAAGCTCTTTTCACAGCTTGGAGTCCTTGGAGCGATGGGCATGGGTGGATTAATAAAGCAAAGTTAGATTCAGACTTAAACGGAATTAATAAGTTGTTGGGTACTCTGGATGTTTTTTCAACCCCCAAAGCAGCATTTGATGCAGATGGCAATCAGCCAGTTATTCTTGAGTTAGCTGTTGCAGATACAGTAGAATTTTATATTAGTGATAGTATCTGTCATGATAATTTAGGTGGGATTTCAATCAAGATAGAAAAAGAAATTCCCAGTCTAGCAACCGGCGTGAACTTAATCGCCACCAAGAATGGCGGGGGAGTCGATTTAACCCTAACCACCTCTGCTGAACCCGATACAGCAGCACTGCTTATCCTTCGTGGTAATAAGCTAAGTAATGGCGGAACTGAGATAGATGTGGCATGTCGTTTTGCCAGTGGTGATTTTTTCTAT
>JAGLHR010000187.1 GCA_023143415.1 Thiomargarita sp.
CGTCAAAAGTAGGGTGGGTAGAGTGAAACGAAACCCACCATTTTTGGCGGTTCGGTGGGTTTCGCTCTCGCTCTACCCACGCTACGAAAAAACCATTTAAATCAAACGCTTAAATACTTGTGACTAACGATGAGCGTTCCAGCGTGGGAATGCTTATGACAAATCGAAGGCATCAAGTTAAGTTTCAAAAGATGAAAAAATCAATTTTTAAGGAAGGTAAAAAATATACCTTTAGCGATTATTTTGAAATGAATAATCCGACGGAAGAAATAGTCGGAGAATTTGGGTATTCTTTTTCTTATGAAGTCATTAATCTTCCTCAATCAACCGATTATAATATTGCTGAGATTAAGAAACTTCAGGAAACTTACTATCAAATTCTCCCCAAAATTTCTCTCAATTCAGAAATGGCTAAAAGAGAATTTTTGATTGCCCCAATTTTGATCGAAATCGCTAAAAATACCGATTCTAAAATCAATGTCGAGTATGCTATAGAAGTTGATGACAAATTAAGTGGTTCACTTGATTATCTGATACGCTCAAATCAAGAATTGCTTATTATAGAAGCCAAAGAAGGGGATTTAGATAAAGGTTTCAATCAGTTGTCAGCACAATTAATCGCGTTGGATAAATATGAAGAGAGTGATTTTGGTCATATTTTATATGGTGCGATCACAATAGGTGAAGTTTGGAAATTTGGTATGCTCAATCGAACTGAAAAAAAGATGATGAAAGATATCAATAGCTACACCATCCCCGCCGAGGTAGAAAAAGTGTTTTCCATATTAATGGGGCTTGTGGGTTCAAAGTAGAGAATATGATATGAAACGTAACTACTCAGGGCAACCACAAGGGATTGCCCCTACTTCAGGGCAACCACAAGGGATTGCCCCTATGTTGATTATACGTGGACGGCTTCCGATGGGCAACAAGCATTTTGGTCCAAGACAGAAATCACCTTCAGTCATTCAGGATTTTATAGCATCACACTGATTGTCACAGATAATAATGGACTTACTGATACTGCACAAGACAACGTGACGGTCTCTGAATGAACATTTCGAGGAAACTGTATCATGGGATTTAGTCACTTTAAAACAGAAATAGAGGTGGCAAAAAGGTTTAACCTTAAAACAGATAGTAAACCTTTTGTAAAAACATTACCTCTCAAAAATATACCAGATTACAAATTTGAGGAAATAAAAGAAAACTTCAAAGATCCTTTAAGTTTTCTATCAGAATCGGCTACCTGTGAAGATATTATCAAACCGATATTAAAGGTTCTTGATAAGTGTTATCCGAATTTTCGCGTTTGGTCGCATGTGAGCTACAATGTCGATCCTGATAACGACCTTTCTGGTATTCCAGACTTTCTAGTCGCACCTACAACTCAAATACGTGGAGAGTTTGGTATTCCTCCTCTCTGCGTGGTGGAGGCTAAAAAGGCTGATTGGGATCAAGGTTGGGCGCAAGCACTGGCAGAAATGTATGCCGCATCAACACAAGGTGCGACAAGGTGTTATGCAGTCGTTACCACTGGTGAAGATTGGCAGTTCGGTCAGTTTGATCGGGAAAATGTCTTATTTATAAAACAGTTGAATAAGCTATCGATTTTAGATGATAATGATGAGCCTAGCAATCTACAGAAATTATTTGATACCTTAAATTGGCTGTTTAATAAAGCGAGTCAGGTTGAAATTATTAGAAAGAATTAGTGAGCGTTGGAACCAGAAAAAGCGAAAGCGTTGGACTCCAAAATACGCCAAAATCTGAAGGTTTGGACTCCAAAATACGCCCAAAGCTGAAGCGTTGGAGTCCAAAATACGCCCAAAGCTGAAGGTTTGGACTCCAAAATACGCCCAAATCTGAAGGTTTGGACTCCAAAAACGCCCAAAGCTGAAGCGTTGGACTCCAATTTCAACGCTTAATTCGCATCTCTAATTGCCGCAAACGTTCTGGTGTGCCAACATCTATCCATTGCCCTTGATAATGCTCGCCGCTGACTTGCCCTGCTTGCATGGCTTTGATTAATAAGGGAATTAAGGAGAAACGCCCTGGGGTACATTCTTTAAATAAATCGGGGTGATAAACGCCAATGCCGCTAAAGGTTAAGCGTGGTATACCCTTTTCAGAGACGCGCTGTTTATCTCTCGTCTCTCGTTCCCAAACTCTGTTTGGGAATGCCTTCCACGACGCTCCGCGTCGTGTGCCGGGACGCGGAGCGTTCTGAAATGTGTCTCTCGTTCCCAAACTCTGTCTCTCGTTCCCAAACTCTGTTTGGGAATGCCTTCCACGACGCTCCGCGTCGTGTGCCGGGACGCGGAGCGTCCATGAATGGGTTCCCAAACAGAGTTTGGGAACCAGAAATACGCCCAAAGCTGAAGCGTTGGACTCTGATTTTCAATCGTTTCCAACATCCGATTGGGAATATTCCTCGTTCCCACCGATCCAGTGTGGGAATGCATACCACGACGCTCCAGCGTCGAGTAGAACGTAAGTGTAGGAATGTAGGGTAGAACGTAGTGAAACCCACCACCACCCTTAGCTCAATGCCTTAATGAGTATTATACCAATTTTCTAAAGAAATGTGAGGAATTCGTTCAAAATGTTTAGTATTATTGGTAACAAGTGTTAAATTATTACTTATAGCAACACCGGCAATTAGTAAATCAATGTCACCGATTGGTTGTCCTTTCTGACGAAGTTCAGCTTTTAATTGTCCAAAAATTTCCATCACTTTCTCATCTAGGGGAAGTACTTCAGGTGCTTGCATCGTAAAAAAGGCTTGAATCCGTTTTAAATTATTCTCAACCTGATTTGAGTTATAAGCACCGAAATATAATTCTCCTTTTGTCATATTTGCGACGGCAAGAGATTCGACACCAACTTGAGCAACCCGATTTTTTACTTTTAGCTCCCCATTGAGAAGATAAATGCAGGTATCTGTATCTAATAAATAGCGTAATGTCCATTTCATAAAAAGTCTCCTAAAAAAGTTGCTTTCCTCTATCTGAGCTTGTCCTTGAAGCATAAATTTCAGTGATGAGGTCGGCAGAACAACGTGTATCTTCCCAGCCATTGCATTTATCCAAAAAGAGTTGTGTTGAACTTTTCTGGGTATCTGTTTTTTTTGGGGCAACCTCTTGCATCATTTTGAGATTATCTCGTTCTAAAAAGGTAATAATAACTTGGACATTTGGTTGAACGGGTATATTTTCTAATGGCTTGATTTCTTTGCCAGTATAAATACCTCGAATCGAAAGCATATTTTATATCCTCTTGGAAAAATAGAAATCAAAAAACACCAAAAATACAAAAATCAAATATACTGAGACATACATTGCTCCGCGTCGTGTGCCGGGACGCGGAGCGTCCATGAATGGGTTCCCAAACAGAGTTTGGGAACAAGAAATACGCCCAAAGCTGAAGCGTTGGAGTCCAAAATACGCCCAAATCTGAAGGTTTGGACTCCAAAATACGCCCAAA
>JAGLHR010000188.1 GCA_023143415.1 Thiomargarita sp.
GCCTTGAAATCAATTTCAAGGCGAAGTCGTTACATTTTTTTTCACCACATTCAAATTAAACATTATGCAATTTAAAATATCAACAGCCCCTTTCGCGCATCAAGATAATAGTGTTTCAGGAATAATGCGACAAGTGCTATATGCCATGATACCTGGCATTGCAACTTACGTCTATTTTTTTGGATGGGGTATTGTTGTCAATATTTTATTAACCAGTATAACGGCGTTAATTTGCGAAGCCATTATGCTCAGGCTACGCCAACGTCCATTGCGCCCTTTTTTGACGGATAATAGCGCGTTAGTGACAGCATGGTTGCTGGCATTAGCATTACCGCCCTTTGTGCCGTGGTGGATGATTATATTAGGCACCGCATTTGGGATTATTTTTGCTAAACATTTGTATGGGGGATTGGGTTATAATCCATTTAATCCTGCGATGGCCGCTTATGCAATGTTGTTAATTTCTTTTCCTGTTGAAATGACGCATTGGCCTGCACTCGCCTCGCTGAGTGGTCATTATCCAAACCTATTTCATAGCGTTAGCATTACTTTTACTGGACAACCTTTGGGGGGATTAACACTAGACGCGCTCAGTGGTGCCACGCCGTTAGATACGATGAAAATGGCATTGAACCAATTTCATACGATTGAAGAAATTAAGGATAATCCATTATTTGGCACTTATGGTGCGAAGGGATGGGAATGGATAGGCGGGGTATTTTTATTAGGCGGTTGTTGGTTAATTTATAAACGAGTAATAACTTGGCATATTCCCTTAGCGGTATTAGGGACTCTTTTTTTAATATCAGGCTTATTTCTCCTGCTCGATCCTGATATTCATCCTTCGCCCTTATTTCATATTTTCAGTGGAGCATCTATTTTAGGCGCATTTTTTATTGCCACCGATCCGGTGACTGCGGCGACATCAAATAAAGGTCGTTTATTTTACGGTGTTGGCATTGGCTTGTTAATTTATATCTTTCGTACTTGGGGAAGTTATCCAGACGGCGTTGCTTTTAGCGTTTTATTAATGAATATGGCTGCACCCTTCATTGATTATTACACACAACCTCGTGTGTTTGGACAATAATTTTTTTGTACTCAGCCCCCTCGTTCCCAAGC
>JAGLHR010000189.1 GCA_023143415.1 Thiomargarita sp.
ATTTCTAAGCTCGAATAGAATCGCTTTGCGTCACATCAGTTATTTAGAAAAAAAAGTGTTTAAAAACCGAAAATTTGCATGATTGGTATATTATAAGGATTTATGTTAAAATGAATTATAAATAGCTTAACTGAATTGGGAATATAACCGAAAAACTTGTGATTAAAGAACAAAATAAATTGGAGAAAATGATGTACTCAAATAAAGAGACTTTAATTGATACTCAAAACAATGCGGTGTTTTTTTGGATATGGCAATTGACCAGAAAATGCTCGACACGCTAGAAACATTGAAATCTCTTGATGCTTATAAAACAATTCAACAGGACAAAATTGATGCCGTATCAACTTTAACTCAATTTTTGGATCAAGTTGCTAGTGAAAAAGAACGTATGACTTTAACATACAATAAAAATGTCTTTTTGGCGGTGGTGCCGATAGAAGATGTTAAAGTGATTGAACAACTTGAAGACTGCATTGACAATGCCGATGCGAATGATGCGCTTAAAGATAAGGATTCAATTCCTTGGGAACAAGTCAAAAAAGAATTGGAGTTATAACAATTGTTTCACAAAAAATATTAAAGGAATTGAAAATGTCATATAGTCAATTTACTTTAGCCACAGTCAAGAAAACTTTTAACCTCACCACTTCCGAAGAAACTGATATTTTTGCAAATATATCGAAAATCCAGTGCAGTGAATATTTAGCAGAAATGCTTCAATACAATGTTCCATTAGCACTCGCCAGCAATACTGAAAAAGCGCGTTCTGAAATGATTATTACTCCCATTTTAATTGAGGTTAGAAAACAACTGAATGCAGGCTTTAATTTATTTTCGGGTATTGAATTTGATGTGGAATCTGAAAAGGGTTTAACCGGTTATTGCGACTTTATTCTGAGCCATTCCCCGGAAAAACTCTTTGTTGCAGCACCTGTGATCATGCTGGTGGAAGCGAAGAACGAAAATATTAAAGGTGGATTGGGACAATGTATTGCAGAAATGATCGCCGCACAGATATTTAATGAACGAGAAGGCAATGAAATTTCAACCATTTATGGAGCGGTTACTATTGGTACGATTTGGCAATTTCTGAAACTCACCGATAAAGGAATTGAAATTGATTTGAATGAATATTACTTAACCGAAATAGATCAAATTCTGGGCATTTTAGTCAATGCGATCAAAGATAATGGTTAATGGTTAATGGTGAATTATTAATGGTGAATTATTAATGGTGAATTTAGCATCGGCTAAATTCAAAAAACTTTAGCGAAGTATTATCTTATAATAAACAACTTCAAATTATAGGTTCAGAAAACAATATGAAACAAGCGCCAAGGGAAATTATAACCCCTCGCCCGAAAATGTCCCTCACTATTCCACAAGGCATGGCACCAGTGGAATTTTTTAACAGCCCCGCGAACTTAAAAAATTTAGCGGAAGAAAATGGTTTATTTCGCACTCCTGAAAACTTCTTGATGTATCGCAAGTTAATTGGACACAGTACCGAATTTGATACCTCAATCATTTTAGATACGTCCAAACAGATATTAGATCCACTGGGAAGACCCGTCAGACGTGACCAAATGCCACATAGACAAAAGAAAGTTTGGATTAAGATGACTCGTATTTTGTTTGAATACATGTTGGAAAATTATCCTGATCCCGCGCAACACCTCATTCTTTGCGGTGAAGCCAGCTTAGATGCCACTTGGCCACTCAATAAACCAGGCGTGCCAAGTATTCGCATGATCCACAACCATTTTATGGCGTTCCCAATAGAGGAATTGGAAAACGCTAAACAGGCTAACTCTACCGATAAAAATCTGACAGACAGTGGGCATCACAGTTTATTTTTACGGCATTTAAGTGGGATTTATCACGAATTTTTAGAAGTCTTAGATTTGCAAATTTTGGTGCCAATTTCCACGACAGAGTCTGCTCTTAAAATAACGGGTTATCCACAAGGCTTGCCCAGTTGGGAATTAAAAGGGGGGGCGGAAAAACTCAACGATCAGTATTTTTGGCATGAATATGAACAGGTGCTCTTGGGATTCCTTGATTTTTATCGCACTTTTTTCTCTTTAGTTTCTACAGGCGAACCACAAGTACCTGCGCGGGCTAATTTTCCTCATCAAATAAGGGAAGTGTTATTAGAGAGTGCAAAATTTCAACGTGTCGCTCGTGTTCTGAGAGAAAAGGTGATCCAAGACCCACTTTTTGCTAATGAAATTCGCTGGCGCCCTGCCTATAAACAACTGCTTTATCGTGATGATGAGGGCCGTTTGATTGTGACAATTTCCCAAAATTCAGTGGGCAATGCGATTACTGAACTTTTAGGAATCGTTGTCAAGAGAAAAGAAGATGAAGCCGCTTATTCCGCAGTTGAACCCGCTTTAGTCGGTCGTTTATTGGAAGCGAGAGAAAGACTTATCGAAGCCAATTTAGGCGAAGCGATTGCCGCGCCTTCTTGGCCAAATGGAGAATTTGTTCCAAGAGCTTAATTCTATGACGCTCCAGTGCTGGAGCGTTGGAACGAGAGTAATGTCCCTACAAAAATTTGAATCAGAATTTTCAGAATTTGAGAATTTTCAGAATTAAAGATAAAATGTAAGTAACTACTCAGCCTTGAGATAAATCTCAAGGCTGAAAGCATTCGAGGCGAAAGTTTTTTCTTTAAAAAACTTTCGCCTCGAATAGTCTGCTAAAGCAGACTGACTTGTTTAGGATTCAGGATTTAATAACTTCCGAAACTTGAACAGCCAAACCTGTCAGGTTTAGTTTTCGAGGTTTGAATTTTTTGAAGAAAAACTCAAACCTCGAAAGTATATTATTCAATTCTCATTCCTTAGTTAGCTGGCTTTAGCCTGCTTTAGCTGTTAGCCTTGAGATTTATCTCAAGGCTAACAACGGCTGAGTAGTTACATTTATTCTGAAAATTCTCAAATTCTCAAATTCTGATTCAAACAATATTCTAGGTTCAAGTTTTTTCTGTAAAAAAACTTGAACCTAGAATCGAGGCGAAATTCTTCAAAAAAATTTTAATCCCCTAATGAACTCCAAAAAAACATCTTAAAAATAACCCCTTAAAAATATAATGAATATTCCTCCCAACGTTGATCAACAAGAATTAGAGAAGTTTAGCGCATTAGCCTCCCGATGGTGGGATAAGGAAAGCGAATTTAAGCCATTACACGAGATTAATCCCCTACGCTTAGATTATATTAACCAGCATGTCGGTGGATTAGCAGATAAAACGGTGCTAGATGTCGGTTGCGGTGGCGGTATTTTAAGCGAAAGTATGGCAGAACAAGGTGCCAAAGTCACTGGTATTGATATGGGCGATGCGCCGCTCAATGTGGCAAAACTACACTTATATGAATCCGAACTGAATATCGAATATCAACAAATTACCGTAGAACAATTAAGCGAAGAACGTCCCGCCAGTTTTGAAATCATTACCTGCATGGAAATGTTAGAGCATGTTCCCGATCCCGCATCAGTCGTCATCGCCTGCCATAAACTCGTTAAGCCGGGCGGACATCTCTTTTTTTCCACGATTAATCGTAACCTCAAATCACTCCTCTTTGCCATCGTCGGAGCAGAATATATACTCCAACTTTTGCCCAAAGGGACGCATGATTATGCGAAATTAATTCGTCCCGCAGAATTGGCACAATGGATACGCACGGCGGGCGGAGAAATGAAAAACATCATCGGCATGAATTATAACCCTTTTACCAAGGAATATTCACTTGGCAAAGAAGTTTCTGTTAATTATTTTATCCATGCACAATCGACTCATTTATGACAAATATACAAACGGTGCTATTCGATTTAGATGGCACATTATTAGATACTGCCCCTGATTTAGCTTTTGCAGTCAACACGGTATTAATTGAACAAAAACATAAACCGTTACCATTTATACAAATTCGCCCATGGGTTTCTCACGGTGGTAACACTTTGATTAAAAAGGCGTTTCAATTAAATGACACTGATCCCGCAATTAAACTTTTGCGAAAACGTTTCTTAGAGATTTATGTCGAACATCTGGCTGATAAAACGCGCTTATTTGATGGGATGGCAGAAGTATTAGAGACGCTAGAAAACAGGGGGATACAATGGGGCATCGTTACAAATAAACCCGCGTGGCTGACTGATCCATTATTACAAGAGTTAGGTTTAACAAACCGCAGCGTTTGTAATGTGAGCGGCGATACTTTGCCACAATGTAAACCTGATCCTGCGCCCCTCTTATACGCCTGTCAATTGGCAAAATGTCTGCCAGAGCAATGTGTCTATGTCGGCGATGCCTCACGCGATATTGAAGCAGGAAGAAGGGCAGAAATGCGTACCATAGTGGCTTTATATGGATATATAGAATCCTCCGATTCGCCAACGGAATGGGGAGCAACAGGGATGATTGAAAAACCCCTTGATTTATTAACATGGATTGAATCAGAAAAATAGTTGGAATCAAACCTCAGAGGTTTTGAAAACCTCAGAATTTTTTGTAGGGTGGGCAATGTCCTTTTCTTGCCCACCATTTTACCATCTCGGTGGGCAACAAAAAAACGTTGCCCACCCTACAAAATACTGAGGTTTTTAAGAAGTCATTAGCCTCGATGATAAGGATGATTATTTAATAAACTCCACGCCCGGTACAATTGTTCTGCAACAATAATTCGTACCAATGGGTGTGGCAAAGTAAGGGGTGATAATGACCAATGTTGCTGCGCCTTTTGTAAACACGCCTTTGCTAAACCCTCTGGGCTACCAACCAGTAAAGCGACCGTCGAATAAGTTTGCATCCAATGAGCCAGTTGATCAGCCAATTGCAAACTATTCCATGATCGCCCCCCTTCATCAAGGGCGATAACATACGCCCCTCGTGTAACCTTTGACAACATTTGTTCACACTCTTTATCCTGCAAACGAAGCAAATCCGCATTTTTTGTACGCTTGCGTAGTGGGATTTCAATTAAATTTAAACGACAAGAAGCAGGTAAACGTTTACTATAATCATTAAAACCTGTTTCTACCCACGCAGGCATTTTTTTTCCAATACAAATTAAGTCAATGTGCATAACAAATTATTTGGAAGTTTTTTTGGAGTCCAAAGCTTCAGCTTTGGAAGTTTTTTTGGAGTCCAACGCTTCAGCTTTGGAAGTTTTTTTTGGAGTCCAACGCTTCAGCTTTGGAATCCTTTTTAAAGGTTTGATTTTAAAGCCGTTTCTGAACTCTTAATTCGCATTTTTAAACTTTTATAATTCTGTTCTGTACAGGACAATACTTTTTAAACATTTGATTTTACAATTGAAATTTCAATTTTTTATCCTGTACAAAGAGAATTCTTATCTACATTAAATGGTTCTCTACATTAAATGGAAATCGAATTTGATCCAAATAAAGCAGCATCGAATCTTATCAAGCATGGAATTTCTTTTAAAGAATCATCAACTGCACTTCTTGACCCATTGGCTTTGGTTCGAGAGGACCCTGATGCTGAGGGTGAAAATCGCTGGGTACTTATAGGTATGAGTAATCAAGCGAGATTATTAACTGTGGTTTATACGCTACGAAATGAATGTATCCGTTCGAGGCTAAAGTTTTTTAAAGAAAAACTTTAGCCTCGAACTCATTTCAGCGCGTAAGGCGACTAAAAAGGAGGCAAAAAATTATGCGTGAAGAATATGATTTTTCAAATGCAAAAAGGGCTAAGGATGTACCTCATCTCTCAAAATTGCAAGCCGATGCCAAAGATAAAACTTGTGTTATTACTCTAACAATCTTGGATTGATGG
>JAGLHR010000019.1 GCA_023143415.1 Thiomargarita sp.
TAGGCTGAAATATTCTTATTTCGACGGACGAAAATATTCTGATGTAGGGGCAATCCCTTGTGGTTGCCCTGAGTAGTCACTTCTGATGTAGGGGCAATCCCTTGTGGTTGCCCTGAGTAGTCACTAAAAATCAAGCGTAGAGAAATCAGAACGCAGTAAAAATCACCTTATTATAGAGTTGACCTCATGAAAGTTAATGGACATAACAAATCCTCACTACCTAAACGCAGCAGACGCATTCATTTTATTGGCGTTGGCGGGGCAGGTATGGGGGGCATTGCTGAAGTCATGCACCATATTGGCTATGCTGTTTCTGGCTCAGATATACAAAAAAACAGCATGACGCGACATTTAGCGGATTTAGGCATTAAAGTGCAAATTGGGCATACGCCTGAACATATACATGGGTGCGATGTCGTCGTCATTTCCAGTGCTGTGAAAGAGAATAATCCCGAAGTACAAGCCGCCCGTGCGCGACAGATTCCCGTTATACCACGCGCCGAAATGTTAGGCGAGTTGATGCGCTTTCGCCAAGGCATTGCCATAGCTGGAACACATGGCAAAACCACAACAACCAGTTTGATAGCCAGCTTATTAGCCGAAGGCGATTTAGATCCCACTTTTGTGATAGGAGGACGTTTAAATAGTATTGGAAGACATGCCAGTTTAGGTTCTGGGGAATATTTAGTTGCAGAAGCCGATGAAAGTGATGCCTCCTTTTTATACTTAAAACCCGTCATGGCTGTTATCACCAATATTGGTGCAGATCATATACGAACTTATAATAATGATTTCAATCAGTTACGCAAAACTTTTGAAGACTTCTTACGACAACTGCCCTTTTATGGACTCGCTGTCTTATGTATTGATGATCCCGTGATAAAAACGGTGCAAGCACAATTAACCAAACATAAAATAACGTATGGCTTATCGGAACAAGCGGATATTCGCGCCGTTGATATTTTGCAAAAGCAAGGAAAAACACACTTTAAAGTTTTACATGATCAAAATCCTTGGTTAGAAATCACACTCAATTTGCCTGGCGAACATAATGTGCGTAATGCCTTGGCAGCTATCGCTATCGCGCATGAAGTGGGCGTTTCTGACTCTGCGATTTATCATGCATTAAGCACGTTTAGTGGCATAGAGCGACGTTTTCAAATGCAAAACATCAAAATAGCACAGGGAGAGATTTTGCACGTTGATGATTATGGACATCACCCAGAAGAAATTGCTGCCGTGCTACAAGCGATACACGATGGATGGCCTCAACGGCGCGTTGTGGTCGCATTCCAGCCTCATCGCTATACTCGTACTTATGACTTATTTGATGAGTTTGTACAAATCCTCTCTTCCATTGATATTTTATTATTGCTTGATATTTATCCCGCAGGTGAAGCCCCGATAGCGGGGGCAACAGGAGAGGCGTTGTACCAAGCCATCCGTGCTAAAGGACAAGAGAATATTCAGTTTATCGCACATTCAGAGCAATTAGCCACAGATTTGCAACCTTTATTACAAGATCAAGATATTTTACTGACTTTAGGTGCGGGTAGTATTGGGACAATCGCAGCGACGTTACCGAATCATTTATGTTAAATTGAAGTGTCCAAAGCTAAAGCGTTGAACTCCAATTGTCCAACGCTTTGAAATGGAGTCCAACGCTTTGGAATGGAGTCCAACGCTTTAGCTTTGGAATAGAGTCCAACGCTTTAGCTTTGGATTGGAGTCCAACGCTTTAGCTATCGAATAAAGAAAACACTTATGCCAAAAGCTGAAAACTTTCACAACAAACCTATTAAAACAATTGGCTTACGTGGTACGCTACGTCAAGATGAACCCATGTCAAAACATACCTCATGGCGTGTCGGCGGACCTGTTCAATGGTTTTATGAACCCGCAGACGTGGAAGACTTAGCGCAATTTTTGAAGCAAATCCCTTCGATGCTAAAATTTTCCTCAAAAAACTTTAGCCTCGAACCCATTTTTTGGCTAGGCTTAGGGAGCAATATCCTGATACGCGATGGTGGGATACGAGGTATCGTGATATTGACAGCAGGTTTGCTTGATGACATCAAATTATTAAATGACAATACCTTATATATTGAAGCAGGTGTGAGCAGTGCAAAAGTGGCTCGTTTTGCAGCACGAGCAGATTTAACAGGCACTGAATTTTTAGCGGGCATACCTGGTACCTTTGGTGGTGCCTTAGCTATGAATGCAGGCGCGTGGGGGGGAGATACATGGTCACTGGTACAAAGCTTAGAAACCTTAGATCGACAAGGCAATTACCACCAGCGTCAAGTCACAGATTATGAAATTGGTTATCGTCGTGTTAAAGGACCAAAAGATGAATGGTTTATTGCAGCAACCTTACAATTGAGCCACAATCCCAAAAAGGATGGACAAAAAAAAATTCAAGCCCTACTAAAACAACGTTCTGAAAAGCAACCCATTGGTTTGCCCAACTGTGGCTCTGTATTTCGTAATCCTCCAGGTGATTATGCCGCTCGTTTAATAGAAGAAGCGGGATGGAAAGGCAATTGTATTGGCGGTGCTTGTGTATCCGAAAAACATGCTAACTTTATCATCAATCAGAAAGGAGCGACTGCGGCAGATATTGAAAATTTAATTGAACAAATTAGGGCATCAGTCGCCAAAAAATATGGCATTAACTTGAAACTTGAAGTACATATCGTAGGTGAAGCCGTATCAAGTTTTTAGTTTTTGGAGCAGCTTTGGACGTATTTTGGAGTTCAACGCTTCAACTTTGGAACCATCGTATTAAATCGCTAGCTAAAGCTGAAGCGTTTTCGAGTCGAG
>JAGLHR010000190.1 GCA_023143415.1 Thiomargarita sp.
AGGCTGAAAAACGGATTAAAGGATTAACAGAATAATGATTCTGGCATGAAAAAATCTATAAACGATTGATTTAATTCATCATTCATCATTCATCATTCATCATTGATTTCTGCTTATTTAGAACAGGTTGTCGGATTCCCTTTTATTTTTTGGCAAACAACTTCGTCCAACAAGGTTGTCTTAAAAAATACCAGTATGAAAACCACAATACAAAAAATCCCTAACCCAAGTCCCATCAACAAGCCTTTTAAAGAACCAAAGTCACTTCCATAACGCAACAGACTCATTTTGTCTTTTTCCAAATTTTTCTGTTTCTCCACAGCAACATCACATTCTTTTTTGAGCGACTCCATCTCTTTTTTGGCTTGTGAACGGACAGCATCAAGTTCTTTTTTGATGCTTTGGTATTGCGCTTCTCTCGTCTGAATTCGCTCAGTGATCTTGGCAAATTCTTGAGCTTGTATTTTCTGTTCTGTTTTAAAGCGATTTTGTTGCTGAACAATATTTTTTTCTGCCTCAACTTGAAGACGTGAAAGATCCGCTTTGGCTAAGTTAAGTTGTTCTATTTTTGCGCGGTTTGTTTTTTGAGCATTTTCGATATGATTAATACGTTCTTCAAGCGTACTTTTATCCTCAGTTGATTTAGGGGAAGCCGTGTTTATAGTCTTGCTTGAGGAAGTCGAATTTTTTTGCTCAACACTGTTCTTGTTTTTTATTTTACTGATAGCATGTTGTAACGTATTTATTTGCGAAACTAACTTTTTGGCTTGAGCAACCTTATGTGCAGCATCCTCTGTATCGGCATTTTTTGCTTCAGCCTGTAGTTTATTATATAACTTAATGAGTTTTTGAACTTCAGCTTTGGTTTGAATTATTGAAGACACAGTGGTATTCTCGCAATCAGTTATTTTTAAATGAAATAATATTATAATGCGAATTAACAGTTAACAATTCGAGGCTCGAATTGAATTTTTCTATGTTTGTGAGTTGGAAAACGAAGTCGTAAATTAGCCTGTTTTTTTAGATCAACGTCAGCACAAATGACCCCGGCACCTCGATTTAAGCGAGTTAATACCACCCCCCAAGGGTCAATTATCATACTATCGCCGTAGGTTTCTCGCCCATTAACATGATAGCCACCTTGATTCGCTGCGATGACATAACATAAATTTTCTATGGCACGCGCTCGTACTAAAACTTCCCAATGGGCTTTGCCAGTGACTGCTGTAAATGCTGAGGGAATAGCAAGCACTTCTACGCCTTGATTGAGCATACAACGGAATAATTCTGGAAAACGTAAATCATAACAGACTGCAAGTCCTAAACGTCCATAAGGCGTATCTACCACGACGACTTGATCTCCTGACTCAATCGTTTTTGATTCACAATAATGTTCATCAGGGGTTGTGGTTACATCAAATAAATGTATTTTGTCATAACGAGCAACACATTCACCTGTATTATCAAACATTAAACAAGCCGCGCGAAATTTGAGCGGGTTATTGGTTGCTATTGGCAAAGTGCCACCAACTAACCAAATATTTGAACGAGCCGCTTGTTGAGAAAGAAAATCTTGGATGGGACCACTTCCCGGTTTTTCACGAATGTTAACAGTATCTGTGGGGTGCATAGCCATCAGCGCAAAATTTTCTGGCAAAATAATTAATTTGGCCTCCATATCCACAGCTTCACTGATGAGCCGAGCCGCTTCATGGAGATTAGCGGTCACATTGGAGCCTGATGCCATTTGTATAGTCGCAATACGGTACATATTAGATGTCAATTCTCGCCGTTTTTTGATAAAATGTATTCGAGGTTTCAGTTTTTTGTCAAAAAACTGAAACCTCGAATGTTGTATTCCCAAGGGTTTTAACAATTGACTGGAATAAACTCAAGTTGAATTTGGAGTAACATAAGATTTTTTGTAACTACTCAGGGCAACCATAAAGGATTCGAGGCTAAAGTTTTTTTAAAGAAAAAACTTTAGCCTCGAATCCATTCACCATTATCCATTATCTATAAGGATTTTTTTCAATGAAATTAAAAAAGACCAATATATTC
>JAGLHR010000191.1 GCA_023143415.1 Thiomargarita sp.
ATATTATTAAATCCTGATTCCTAAGTAGGTCGGGTTAGATGGCGCCGCAAAGTAACCCGACACAGGCAGGGCTAAGTAGGTCGGGTTAGATGGCGCCGCAAAGTAACCCGACACAGGCAGGGCGATTTATTAGGTAAATGTCGGGTTACGTTATCACGCGACGCTTGATAAGCTAACCCGACCTACCATACTTTTTAAAAAAAAAGGCGAAAATTTATAAACATAATACGATCAATAACTTAATGACATAATATTTGATATTTTATTCTGAAAATTCTCAAATTCTGAAAATTCTGATTCATAAGTATGGAACATTTTTTCCGCTTTTATTATTCATATTAAACGTAAAATCAATAACTTACAAATGACTTTTCCCTAAAAAATTGTTAATAAAAGATTTATTGCCAGGAATAAAAAAAGTCTGTATAATGAACGCTTTTTTCCAATGTTTCAACTGATTTTTAAAAACTCTTTAGAATTTCGACTCCAACATTTCAACCCTTATAGGAAAAAAAAATGGAATGGCATATCATCACAGGCAGTAAAGGCGGAGTTGGTAAAACACTACTCGCTTTACTACTCTCTGCACACCATCTTAAAAGCGATGGCAGTATCCTCGTGTTTGATTTAAATAGCATGAATGCGGACTTTTCCCGCTTACTTTTTTACCAAAAAGAAGTGGGAGAGCCTATTTCAGTATCAATTAATAAGGCTGAAAGAAAAAACGAACAAATCATCTTGCAAAAAACCTACTCATTAAATGAAAAAAGGGAACCTTATGAATATGTCGTGGGATGGCCTTTAAATCCATTTAAAATGTTCCACCCCTCACTATTCGCTCAATTACTCTCCACAATAAAAAACATGGTGCCAGAAATTGAAGAACGGCTTGAAATTTCATCTTTAAAAACGGTGATTATTGATACCAACTATCATTTTTGCAACATATTTTCTGAACAAGATATACATTATACTGAATATACCCAAGGCGCATTAAATGGTGAAAGTATAACACTATGGTTTATGTGGGTTTATCGTCAATTAGAAAACTTAATCCGCTTAAAATACAACGATGCCACTGTGATAAAATTAACCGCAGCCGCAATTGAAAGAAATCTCAAAAGTCACTACTGTCAAAAAAGCCCTTTTATGCACGTATTTGGTCCAACGACATTAATGTCTTCCCAACCACAAAAGAGTGAACAGAGCATTGGTTCACATATTGCGCGAAGAATTTATCAAGCCATCACACAAAATAAAGATGTTCATATTGAAGAATTAGAACAAATCGAAACTTTATCCGCCGGAGACGGTGTTTGCTTTAATGACTGGCTAAAAAAATTAGACATCGCACATATTGCCGCCGAAAAAGATGGCGATCCGCGTCACCATTTCTTAGATATACTAATTAAAGCAACTCGTATTTGCGCGAAAAATAACCAGTATTCGGAAGAACGTCCGATGAATGTGATTCCAATGTCTATTTATCACAATGACTTACAATATTATACTGATGGTAATTACCGGGATGTCATTGCTGAACTGAGAAATTTTGACCTTTACGACAATTTCTCCAAACTGATACAATAAAAAATGAAACTCTTTATTTATAAAGCGAGTGAAGAAGCTCCGTTTGACGGACTTTTTGAACCCATTGGAAGCTATCAAAAAGTCATTCTGTCTAACCATGAACAACAGATAACATTGTTTAATCAACTTGAAGGGGCTCCCATTAAAGAATTGTTGCCAGAAGGGATTATTGATCCCGCTGATGAAACGATTCATGTTATACCGCTTGACGATGAACGCATTTTTTTCATTCCATTAAAAATGGAAGACACCTTTATGAAACTACTTGAACGTCTCTTTAAAAAGACAAAGTGGGCGGAAAAGAAAATCACCACATCAAAAAACGACATTGGGCTTGTTGGTGATGATGAGCTTTCTCAATTCTATGAGAAAATTGAAACACAAAAGGTTTTACAACCACTTGAGGATGATATGATGACTAAAAAACAAGAACTGGAAGATTTATTTAACACCATCGTAGGGGAAGAAAATGAAATTGATGCTGTTTTGATTTGTACCCACGACGACAATAAAACCCGAGTTGCGTATTCTAGTCTGCCAGATGCCGGCACTAGAAAGGTCGATACGGATTCCTTTGCCGTACAAATACAATATTTCGTGTCAATGCTCAAAATGACTGGCAAAGTCAACTCACACCTCGGTTCACTCAAGACAGCCGAATTTCTATACTCAGGTGGCATTGTACATATTACTCACTTACCACAGTTTAACGAATATACCTTCTTGGTTTTCGTCAGTGCAACGGAAGAAGGGATAGAATTGCTGGCACTTCATAGAAAGCGCAATTTGGAAAAAATAATCGGACAGCTTAAAGAAATTTTTGGATAGAACATTTTGGAGTCCAACGCTTTGGTTGTTTTTTGGAATCCAACGCTTCAGCTTTGGGCACTGGAGTCCAACGCTTCAGCTTTGGAACGCTTTAAACTCCAAAACGACATTATAGGAAATGAAAAACATGATCCCTTTGCCAACCTTTAAACGGCGTTTCGCACATGGCATTCATCCCGACGAACTCACTGAACAAACGGTTCATTTACCCATTCAACGGGTACCTTTTGTCAGCAACTATGTTTTACCACTCGGTCAACATTTAGGCGCACCCGCCCGCCCCACTGTCAAAACCGGAGAACGTGTGCAACGCGGCCAATTGATTGCAGAACCCGGTGCGTTTGTTTCGACAACATTACATAGCCCAGTAACCGGTGTTGTGCGAGCGATTGCCCCACGCCGTTATCCGAATGGCAAACTCCAACAGGCAATAGAAATTGAAGCTGATCCTTACGCCACTCAACGTTTGGAAGCAAAACCATCAATCGACTGGGCCTCTTTATCTGGTGATGAATTTATCAACCATATTCAGCAAGCCGGAATTGTCGGCATGGGTGGTGCGGCTTTTCCAACGCATGTCAAATACGCCTTGCCTGATGGAATGCACATTAAGCATTTAGTGATTAACGGTGCAGAATGTGAACCTTACCTCACCAATGATCATCGACTGATGTTGGAACGCCCAGATGCCGTATTGCAAGGCGTAGAAATTGCGCGACAAAAACTTGATGCTGAACAAGTGACAATTGGCGTGGAGATAAATAAAGCCGATGCGATTGACATTTTAGAAAAAAAGATTAAACATCTAAAATATCAACACATTAAAGTCATCCCCTTGCGGGTAAAATACCCCCAGGGCGCAGAAAAAATGTTGATACAATCCCTATTTGGCATAGAAGTACCAGTCGGTCAATTGCCGCGTGATGTGGGTATCACCGTCAATAATGTGGGTACGATTGTCGCCATTGCGGATTATTTTAATACCGGTTTGCCACTGATAGAACGCATTGTCACCGTTTCAGGTCCGGGTGTTGAAAAACCGGCTAATCTGATTGTCCCACTGGGTACGCCAGTGCGTGAAGTATTGCGCTTTTGCGGCGGTTTAAAGCAAACGACCCGCGAAGTCATTATGGGTGGACCCATGATGGGTATGCCCATTGCCAGTCTTGACGTACCGATATTAAAAGGCTCTTCTGGCATTATCGCCTTCACCGCTGAACAAACCGCTAAACCGAAAGAATATCCCTGCATTCATTGTGGTCGTTGTGCAGAAGCCTGTCCGCATTTTCTTAACCCATCACGTCTAGCGCGGCTTTCCAAAGTGAGCCGGTATGAAGAAATGGCACAATTTCACGCGATGGAATGTGTAGAATGTGGAGCCTGTACTTTTTCCTGCCCGTCAGGTATTCCCATTGTCCAACTGATCAAGGTAGGCAAAACGGAAATTCGTAAAACGGGTGCGCTCTCGAAGTAATCGTAGGTGGGCAATGACATTGCCCACCCTACATGACTAGAACATCAAGCGATCAAATTATAATTTGATATATGGGTACAAAATATGAATATCTTGTTTGTTTATACTGTATCTTATGCATTATCTCCACCTGCGAAACCACTCGTTGACTGGACAGAAATATCATTCGGTATTTCTTACATTGCTTCTGTATTGGAACAAGCGGGTCACAAAATACAGCTTGTGGTACTCAGGCGAGAGCAGTTTAAGAATGATATTGATAGGGTTATTCAAGACTTCCAGCCAAGGTTGCTTTGTTTCACGCCTGTGGCGACAGAATACCCCTTTGTGAAAAAAATTGCACAGTATTTTCGTGAAACAATTCCGCAATCATACCAAATAATTGGTGGGGCGCACGCCTCGCTACAACCACTGGATGTTTTAAAAGGCCCATTTAATGCCGTTTGTATTAGCGAAGGTGAATATGCAGTGGTCGAATTGGCCGAATTTCTTGAAAAAGAAAAACGACCGACACTCATTCCTAACTTGTGGATTAAGCAGGGTGATTCAATTGAGAAGAACGCCACGAAACCATTTATACAACAGCTTGATGAAATACCCTTTGCTCATAGGGAAATGTGGCGACCTTGGGTAGATTGCAATACCAAACATTCTCTTCTCGTAGGTCGTGGTTGTCCTTTTACCTGTGCCTATTGTTGTAACCACGCACTAAAAAAACTCACTAAGGAATGAAAATTTAATAAAACACAAAACTAAACCTGACAGGTTTTGAAAACCTATCAGGTTTAGCTTTAAAAGTTTTGGAAGTTATTAAAGTCTCATTCCTAAGGGGAAATATGTGCGGTTTCGTTCCCCATCAAATGTTCTTGAGGAAGTTTATTGGCTTTGTGAAAAATTTCCCGATATTTCAGAAATCTACTTTGAAGTAGAAACAATAACAGCGAATCAGAAATGGGGTATTGAGTTTGCAGGTTTGTTGGAGAAGTTTAACGCTTCGAGGACAGCACCATTAGAATTTGGTATCAATGTACGCATACTTCGCAAAAAGCGGCTCAATAAATTGTTTGAAGCACTAAGCCGTGCCGGTTTTAGCCATATAAATGTAGGTGTTGAGTCCGGGAGCGAACGAGTCAGGCAAGACATTTTAAGGCGTAATTATAGCAACGACGATCTGATAACAGCCTTTGAAGATGCACGCAGTGCAGGATTAGGCATCAATGCTTATAATTTAGTCGGTTTACCGGGGGAAACACCTGATGATTTCCAACAAACCATAGAAATCAATCGTAAGTGTCTCCCAAACGAGAGCCGCTTATCAATATTTTACCCCTATCCAGGTACCGATCTCCACAAGGTTTGTGTTGAAAGGGGTATTAAGCTGCAACCTCATGTGGACAATGCCGAAAGATTTCGTGCCTGCTTGGGATTACCTGAATTCCCAAATAGGAAAGTAGAACACTACTTTAGATGGTTTGACTTTTTAGTTTACCGAGGCAAAAGACCTTTGCCAACTCTTTTAAAAGAATATCTATGGAAAACAATGGCAGCGCATCCTAAATTCACGCGCTTGTATCGTCGTCACACCAATCAAGGCGTACTTTTTGTGTTGAAGCGTTCGTTGAAATATATTATTTTGTTCTTTTTTAAAAAGTCCAGAAAGGTGTAACTTCTATTTGAGGTCAAGTGTCGGGGGGCAATGTTATTGCCCACCTACAAATAATATTACCAAGGACGAGGGGGCGAAACTCGCCCCCCTTGAGTATCATGCCATGCCTGTCGGAGTAGCTTTCGCACGGTTTTAGAATGGGCGACTTTCCGCTTTTTATCAGCTTGCTTACTCAGGCTATTTTTCAGAGCGCGTGCCAGATGCCAAATATTTTCCATTTGCATCCACAACCAAGCTGATAAAGCCCCATAATGTTTATAGTAAAGTAATAAAATACTTCGTATTTGCCACAAGAGAATTGATTTCCCGCTACCCGATTTCGTTAAGTGTTTTAGGCTACAAGTGGATTCTCCGCCTAAATGCACAACAACGACATCTGGCCAATATAAAATATGATAACCGGCTTTTTGAATGCGGCGGCATAAATCCGTTTCTTCAGCATAAAGGAAGAATCTTTCATCAAAATAGCCTACTTCCTCCAAGACAGGACGCGGTATAATAGAAAATGCGCCAGGCACCCAGTCAACGATAGCAGGAACGTCAGGATCAGCCCAAGTACGATCAAAATGTCCAAAAAATTTGGAATGAGGATATTTTGCCGCTAAACCAGAGATCATCAGAAAATGATTGAGTAAAGTGGGAAACATTCGCGCGGAGGGTTGCCAATTACCCTCTTTACCGATTAAACGCGCACCACCTACGCCAATTGTCGAATCTGCTTGCATATAAGCTAAAGATTTTTCAAGCGCTTGTGGTTTTAAAAACGCATCGGAGTTGAGTAATACGACATAATGCCCTCGTGCTTTGGCAAATCCCAGATTATTTGCGGCGGCAAAGCCTAAATTTTCTAAACTACGAATTAATTGCATTTCTGGAAATTCGCGTTCAACCATGTCAGCAGAGCCATCTTTAGAAGCATTATCAATCACTATTGTTTCATAATTAACGTTGCCTGCTTCTTTAATGAGGGTTTGTAAGCATTTTCGCAATAAATCGCAAGTGTTAAATGAAACAATAATCACGGAGATATCGAGTGTATTTTTACTCATAACTGGTTAATGGTTAATGGTTAATGGTTAATTAAATCAATTTTAGATTTATAGATGTTCAGAAAAATAAATTCTGAGAAACAAAGACGTGATGTTTTGTAGGGGCAGACCTCTCCCTGCCCTCGTAACATGAGTTTTGCAAGAACCTCAATAATCATTTTTTAATCCTGTTAATCCTTTAATCCTAGGACTTACGCATTGACAAA
>JAGLHR010000192.1 GCA_023143415.1 Thiomargarita sp.
CCAAAACCACCTCATTTCAAGCAAAAGCAACATGATAACTTAGTTTATGATTACCAAGCCTTTTCAATAAAAGGTGATGTCGTTAAGCTGGAAAAGGGGTTGGAAATCGAATTGCCAAAACAATTAATTGGTAAAACCATCAAGCAGATAGAAGTGATACCTAAGTTTAGGGCTTTTCATGCCGTTTTTGTTTATGAGGAAGACTCAAATGATTTTAAACCTGTACCGAAAAATGATAATGTAATGTCTATTGATTTAGGTCTTAACAATCTAGCAACCTGTGTGACAAATGGTGTTATCAAGCCTTTCATTATTGATGGAAAACGGCTTAAATCAATTAATGCTTACTACAACAAGCGAAAAGCGAAAATGCAAGCCAAACTTGAAAAGCAACGTGGTAAAAAATGGTCGAAAAAACTTCAAAGTTTAACCGATTGGCGTAATGCGTTTGTTAATGATTACATGCACCGGGCCACTCATGTTGTTGTCAAAAGTTGTGTTGAGAATGGTATTTCAAAGGTAGTTGTTGGTGATGTGGTTAAATCGCTTGACCAAATCAATTTGGGCAAAAAAACAAATCAGAATTTCGTTAATTTATCTCCAACACGCAAAAGTTTTTGTGAAGCAAAAACTTTTGCGTGTTGGCCAGTTTGTAGAGAAATTAGATTACAAACTTGGGTCACACGGAATCGAATTAGTGGTGACAAATGAGAGTTATACTTCAAAAGCCAGTTTTGTTGATGATGACCAAATGCCTAAACGATACAATCCTAATACGAAATCACTCTATACGTTTACCGGTAAACGAATCAAACGTGGCTTGTACAAGTCCAGTGATGGAACACTTTTAAATGCAGATGCCAATGGTGCTTACAACATTTTGAGAAAGGCCGATTCCAATTTTTCGTTTTCTGAATTAGTTTCCGCTGTTGGAGATAAGATAGATGGATGGTTGCATCCAACTAAACGAATTCGTTTTCTTAACCAGAAAACGCATTTCGAGGTTTGAGTTTTCAAAAAACTCAAACCTCGAAACTAAGCAACCCTAAGCATGAGCGAGGGGATAATGGGCTGATACTCCCTTATTCACATCAACTTAACTTGTTTACATCAATTGTAACATGTTAATAAATGTCAATATAATTGTTATCTGGACTTTTATACCATAACCCACTTCATATTTTGCTTGTGTAATCGGAATGACATTCAAGTTGCGTTGTTTAACTTCTGCTAAAATAGCTAAGGCAATTGGATGTTTTTGCTTATATTCAGCAGCGGCTGCATAGCTTAATAATTCATTTTCCTCAATACCATAACAGTGAATTTTTCCAACATGAGGTTGTTCTTCGGTAAGTGTACCCGTTTTGTCAAAAACCACCGTATCAACTTGATGTAATAATTCTAATGAGCGTCCGTCTTTTATGAGAATGCCATTTTAAAAAGTGAGGGTTAGAAAATTAAGCATACTAAGAGGAGCCGTTATACGCATCTGATAGCCAAAACACGCACCTAGAATAGCCAATCCACTTTTAGCTCCCAGTACACTTAAAGCAATAGCACTGACAGCCAATGTTGGTGTAGCCCCTTTGTCAATGATTCTTTCACCATAAGATTGCATGGATGTCTTAAAATCAGCCGTTTTATCTAATATGTTACCAATTTGAGCAGCAACTGTTTCTTTACCGGTTTTTTCAACTTTAATTTGAATTTTGCCCTCAAGCACAACTGTACCAGCAAATACGCTATCACCCCGTTTTTTTTCTATGGGTTGTAATTCACCCGTTAAAATATGTTGGTCAATACTGGCGATACCTGAATGAATCAGACCATCAATAGGTACGACTTCCCCAGCATTTACCACGACAATATCATGTTTTTTTAGTTGGCTAAATGGGATTTCCAGTTCAACTTCATTAGCAATAACCCAAACGGTGTGCGGTTGTTCCCCAAAAATATTAATGAGATTTTTCCGCGAATGATCTTCCGTTTTTCGTAATAGTTTTCGGCTATAGAAATAGAGTGTGTACCATAGGTGGCAAAAAAACTACCGGTTACAGCCAGCCCAAGAATGGCAAAAACATCAAGAAGAGCTGCACCAATACGGCGTTCTTTGATGACAATCTCGTAAGCCTTCTTCAATATATAACCACTACCATAAATTAAAAGTGGTATGCTAACGATAGTCAAGAGGGGATAAACCAAACCACCTAATGTCGTTAAAACTAGAGAGGTACTGGAAACGACAAGATAACGATTGATTTCTTTTTCAGCTTGAATTTCAATGATATCCTTATGTTCACTCACCAAAGATAGCTCTTGTTGCGATTTTTTATCAAGAACGGCTTTTTTGGATGATGTCTTTTTAACGTTTTTCGATAAAATTTGTTTAGACAAACTGACCGCAGCAGCAATACCACCACCAAAAAATAATAGACTGGTTAATAACATAAGAGCAGATTATTTGAGTAGAACTTCATTATACTTTTGAACGCCCAGAATGGGTTATGCTGAGAATAAATGCAAGCTAAATTTTAGCAGCACGTATGCGTATTCTGTTTAAAAGCGCAGGAACAGTGAGCAATTCTATCTCTTTTGAACTAAGCCAATCTTCATCGTATATCTGATCCAGATAGTTGACACCCGTATCAGGAATTAACGCCAATGCTGATTTCACATTTGTCGCAAGCAGATAAATTAAAGCAGCACAAACAACAATTCCTCCTGATCCTCCCATTAATATTCCTCGTTCACGGGCAATCAGATGACATAAAGAAATGGCTTCTTGATCACTAATCTGACAGTGGTGATCAAATACTGAAAAGTCCGTATTATCAGCTCGCCAGCCTAACCCAACACCATTCATCAAGTACGGTTTTAAAGGTGTGCCAAATATAGCGGAGCCTTCCACATCAGAAGCTAACACTTGAGTCGTTGGGCGATTGGCTTTAATCCATCGTGCAATTCCACTAAGATGTCCACCCGTACTAACAGCCCCTACTAGCAAATCAAAATCAAAATGACTGATTTCAAGAGCCGTGTAGTTTTGATGGAATGTGGGATTATCAGGATTATCATATTGATTTGGCCAATAAGCACCTGCATGAAGTTTTAGCAGTTCTTTAACCCGACAAATACGGGTTTTTTGATATCCTCCGTGTTTATCTGGAGTCGTGACCATATCAACTTGTGCCCCATAAGCTTTATACAAATTGAGACTTGTGGTACTGACTTTTGGATCAACAACAATGATCACGTTAAAATCCATGGCAGCACCCAACATCGCTAACGATTTTCCCAAATTACCAGAGGTAGATTCAATAACAGTCCCCCCCGGCTTGAGTTTCCCACTTTTAAATGCCGCTTGAATCAGTCCTAAAGCGGTTCGATCTTTAATACTCAAAGTGGGATTTCAGATAAAGCTTTTTACCATTTGGTAACAATGGGTGCTGTAATGAGACAATTGGCGTGTGACCTATCGTCTCAATGATGCTATTGCATATTGGTGTGTGCATACTTAGTCCTCACTGTTTTTAATCCACAACAATTAATTTCTGAATACGATGGTGAGTGAGAATACGATTAGTCTCATTTCCAATCAAAATGGGGTCTTCAATATGTAAAGCACCAAAACCAAATTCATAAAATGGTGTTTCTACTGAAATAATCATACCAGCCTCAATAGATTCTGTCTCCGTTGGTGCGAGAATAGGTCGTTCGTAGGGTTCCAACCCAATACCATGTCCCACATGATGGCGGCGATAATCACTAAAACCAGCCTCATGAACCGCCGTCATAGTCAAATTAAATACTTCACATCCGGTCATACCCGGCGACATTTTTGCTATAGCTGTATTCATTCCACAAGCCAGAGCTTCATAACGTTCACTACCAGCAGGTGCATAACGATAGGCATATACTCTGGCAATATCTGACCAGAATCCTTGATACAAAGCATCAGAATCAAACCACAATATATCTCCAGGAAATAACCTAATTTCTTTCTGTTGACGGCGTTGTCCACCTACAGCATGACGACCAATTTTTACCATAGTCAAGGCTGGACGAGCACCTTGTTCAACCAATGAAAGCTCAAACAAACGAGAGATTTCTGTTTCAGGCATACCCTCGTAAAGGTTATCCACCGTTTGAGTAATCGCTTTCTCATTGCAACAAGCTGAACGGGTTAATTGTTCGATTTCATGCGCTGTCTTCACACGGCGAACAAAACGTAAAATTTCAGAAACTTCAACTAATTGAGCATTAGGAAGATTAGATTGAAGTCCAGCTAATGCCGTCTGCGAAAATCCATTCTGATCATATCCGATTCGGCTATTCTTTAAATTCAATGCGATAAGCAAAGCACTGAGAGCCTGTTCTGGAGACTCATAAGCATTATCAACGATAGACCATTGTTGTAATTGTTTTTCCTCGTCAGTTAATTCTATTAAGGAGATGTGTTCTCGATAAAAGCGACCATAACAATGCACTTGACCCAAGGGAGTAGCAGCATCAAGCAGTTGATCAACTTCTCCAATGGAATGTACAATATTGACCCGTTCCGGATCAGCACGGGTAATCACGGCATAACATTGCCCATAGTATGGGTTAAGTGTTTTAATAACGGGATCAAACCCGGCTAAATAAAGAATATTTTCGCGAGTAGCCGCAATTACCGCATCTAAATGATGGGTATCCAGTTGCTGTTTTAAACGCTCAAGATTGTAAATCATGTTTATTAATCTCAGAGTATTAAGTTTCCGTGGTTAGGGGAGATAATAATGAAAAAGTCCCCATTGCATATAACCTTGTTGATAAAACTCTATCCAAGGCTCAATACTTTTTAGGGCATTGTCAACGGATTTTTTTGATGTTTGTTTGACTATCTCTTCATAACGCATCAATATCTCATCCCGAAACCGAATATAGTGGGTATGAACATGTTCAGAAAGATCGACGATCTTTATTTCCTTAAATCCCAATTCTTGTAAAGTGTTGCGATAGAAAAGAAATGATCCTGCATCATTAACTTGAAGTCGATCAAAAGCAGGTTGTACTTTATCCAGTGAACAATTGTCACTTTGAAGGGTATCCGAAAAGATCAGTTCCCCCCCTCGTTTCAATACACGGCAGATTTCTTCAAGAACCAGAAGACGATTGCCACTGTGTATCATCGCATCCTGTACCCAAACAATGTCAAAGGAATGATCTGGATAAGGAATATCTTCAAAACTCCCTTCTTTTACCTCAACTAAATGAGTTAAATTTTGGGCTTGATTAAGTTCCATGTTGCGTTGATTTTGAAGTTTGCTTAAGTTCAAACAACAAACGGAACAGCCATAATTTTTGGCAAGATAACGGGCTGAACCACCATACCCAGACCCTAAATCAATAATACGGCAATTTGGGTTAATATGCCGTAAGGTTTGGGCCATAGTGACTACTGTGCGTTGAGAAGCTTTAAACATGGAATCGTTAGGCTCTAGGTAAATTCCAAAGTGAATATGCTCCCCCCAAATCATGCTATATATTTTGTCTGTCTCAATGTTATCGTAGTAATTTTGAGCAATTTGCTCTTTTTCTGAATATGAGCTATTCATAATCTTTTCCAATCTCTCCATTTTTTAGCATAGGAAAATGACCCCACCGTTCACCGGCTATCGTCTCGTACACCATATGCGCTAAAGTAACAATATCAAAAACGGGTAATCCAGTTTTCCTCCGTATGATAGCAGCAAAAGGCGGTAAATCCGTACATTCCAGAACAATGGCTCCAACTTCCCGATTTTCATCGATCAAGCGTTTAGCCACACTCACAACTTCCTTCTCAAACTGAGCTACATCTATAATCGCTAGCGGCTCTGCTCGAACTTTAGAAAATTCTGTATTTTCTATACCCAAAATACATACAGGTATGTTCTCGCTAATCCCTACTTTTCTCAGATGTTCTTCGGTCAAATATTCTTTGTATGCGGCGATGATGCCAATTTTTTGTCCCTTTCTCAACATCAAATGTACAAGAGGAATCTGGAGCAAACTAGACGCAAAAACTGGAATGTTGACAGCATTCGCTAACTCCTGCTGGAAAATGCCATTATAACCACAGTCAGTCATTATCGCCTTTACTGCATTTCGCTCCATCTCTTTAGCCGCATCAATCATAGATATCAGTACTTTGGCACTCGGCTCAACTATCACTGTTTCGTAATAAGCTCCCTCTATTTGTTTATATAACACTGGGAAACTGAAGGTACTGGGATGTGCTATATCCCCAGGTATATGTCCAAGCTGGGAGAGCGCGTTATTATTTCTTGCTTCCCACCCTAAAATTCCGACTACAGGAGTGTTTGTATTGTTGCCCATATCTTGTTTAGCTATATGTATGGAATGACTTGTGGTCAATATAAGTGGCAAATGCTTGCAAAGATTACGCTATTAAAACCACTTTAAAATTTGTTTTTTCCAGAAAAGAATAAAGTCTTTCTTTTAAATAAGTGGCTAGAAGATAGATAAGTGCTGAAGCACAATCGTCTATTATGGAGTCCAAAAAGTCTTAAAACTTATGCTTCAGTACTTAAAACATCGAAACCACTCTACATGACTATTTAAATAACACTTCTCGTTGGATCGTCGGGTAAAAGGTAAAATCTTCAATCTGAACTTCACCCTGATAAATCCAACCCCGCTTTGCTTTGATGCCAATTTCCGTTGTGCCTGATAAGATCATCTGAAATTCAGAATCTGGATTACCGATGAGATTAAACAGTAGGATCAAGCGAGCAATCGTTTGGAACTCATTTTTACCCACAAAGACATCTAACTTTTTTTCTGTCAGCTTTTCGCTGCCATCGCGACTTGCTGGAAATAGTATTTCTTTCGGCTGTGTATTACCTAAGTAAATTTCTGGGTTATTGCCATCTTTGAAAGTCAAGTTGAAGTTGGTATTTTTGAATTTCAATGCCGTTTTAGCAGAGGTACTAAACTGTACGATAACTATTGCCCTAAATTCCTTGTCGGTTTGTTTGATATTGATGCTCTTTATGGCTTTGATATCAATCTGATCAATAACATCAATCGAAAGGGAATGAGCGGTTCCTAAAGTGAGTAGGTAGAGGCTGATGGCGACTACCGGTTGTATAAATGAATAAGGCATTGTTTTCTCCAAATGTCAAGTTGTTTTCTTTTTCTAAAAGCTGAAGCGTTGGACTCCAATTCTCCAAAGCTGAAGCGTTGAACTCCAATTCTCCAAAGCTGAAGCGTTGAACTCCAAAATCTCTAGCGTTGAACTCCAAAATCTCTAGCGTTGGACTCCAAAATCTCTAGCGTTGGACTCCAATTGTTTTAAAAAAAATTCATGTAAAACGCCAACGTAACGCAATATATCCCCCTATAAAAAATATTAAGCTGGTACAGATCAGATATAGTAAGGGAGGCCATAAATAGCCCATTTCTATATTTCCCCATTTTCTGGGTTTAAAAAATGAGCTAACCAGAGAAGTATTTTTCGCTTGAACCAGATCAAGTTCTCCACTTGCTTTGGGATTGATTTGTAATTTCAAAATACCGCCTTTTGCGTAAGCATCAGTTGTCAAGATAGCTTCAAAAGACCATCTTTGGACAGTGATCGCACTTAAAACGTTGGTCAAATGAGACCATGCACTACTTGTCTGTTCTAAATCCACTAGAGGACGGAGTAATCCCCCAAAGAGTAATTGAGGTATCATTAATAGGGGAACTAAAGTGAGGGCGACACGATAACTGGTGACAACGCTGGAGATAAATAAACCCATTGAGGCGGATACAAAGGCGGCTATCCATAATATCAGTCCAATCCAAATCGTATGAACCCATGATAATTCCAGTAAAAATGGGACAACCATTATAGCAAGTAAGCTGGTTTGTACGCCTAAAACGAGGGTTAAGACAACAATTTTTGCTGCTAAATAGGGGAAAATAAATAAATAGGAGCGACTTTCCCGTTTTAAAATATGTTGTTCTGTGACAATTTCTTTGCATGATCCCATGATTCCAAACCAAATACTTGCTGCTACGAGAAGAAAATAAACGCTGCCACGTCGCATACTGGCCATGTCGCTAATCAGTTGTAAGTCTGCACTTAGTTTTTTTAAGGTGAAATGAGATAGTAATACATTTTTGCTTTTAAAAAAAGGCGTTATTTTTTCTTCTATATAATCATGTCGCAAGGTTTTATCCGTTTCTTGGGCAAGAAACCGGGCATATCTATGTAATTTATCAATATGGATAGGTTTATGGGCTTGTTCTAATGGTTCTTTCATCACCCCAAAGTAATATAATATTCTTGCTCCTTCATCAAAACTTTGTTTGTCTCGATCAAAGTTATAAAATGCTCCGATAATCAGAATAGCAATCAGGGGTACTTGAAGAATCATTAATGACAGATTGAGTTTATCAGCAAAAATCACCTTAAAATTTCGCTGTATAAGAACAATCCATTGTGATAATAATAATTGAAAAGACGTTTTGGGAAGGCGTTGATGGGACATGGTTCTTCAGGGAGGAGGAGTGAAAAATTTCAGTATTTTGTTGTAGTTGTAGGGTGGGCAACGTGGTTGCCCACCGAGATGGTAGGCCAGATGCCGTTGCACGAAAAGGACCTTGCCCACCCTACAACGAAAACCTCGAAAACCAAGTTCTGGGATCAGGCTATTGGCATTATCAAATGAAATTGTTCTTTCAAATCTCCTCGTTCAAAAGATTCAGTGATTTTATGACTATAATACGAATTGTCTAACATTTCTAATAGATATTCAGCAGGATTCCGTTTAGCAGATGTGCCTGTGACCGTTTCAAAATATCGGGCGGCTTCTTGACTTGAACCATAATAAGCCACTGTTCCGCCATGATTCATCAGCAATAAATGGTCAAAACGTTCATAAGTATCACGACTCGGTTGGTGTATCGTCGCAATCGTGGTTAATTTATCAAGTTGCGTCAGTTTTTGTAACAATCTCACAATTTTGTCAGCATCAACAGATGATAAGCCTGATGTGGGTTCATCTAAAAATAGAATTAAGGGCATTGCGATTAATTCGTGTGCCAAATTAGCCCTTTTTCGTTCACCACCGCTTAAACCTCGAATACCTGATTCTGATGAGCCTATGACGGTATGAAGAAATTTATTTAATCGCGCTTTTTCAAAACCCAGGTGGCGACAGGTTTGACAAATGATATGTTCTCGTATTTGATAGGGAAGACCAATAAATTGTAATTTTAAACAGTAATTTAAAGATTGATAAACGGTCAATTCTGGAATCATTACGTCATCTTGGGGCAAGTAACCGAGCCATTCTCGTACTTTACTGTAGTCTTGATGGATATTAATGGATTCCTTATCTTTTATGACAAAAACTTTACCGGTTTTTGGAGTACGATAACCGTTGACTAAATCAAGTAATGTACTTTTACCACAACCGGCAGGTCCCATAATCGCTGTAACTGTACCCGGTTTAGCACGCAGATATGCGCCTTTACAAATCATTTTTCCCGCAATTTCATAATATAAGGCGGTTGTTTCTATTCCAACGCGGGTGCGCCCTCTAAATAATTGGGCATCAATACCAATGGGTGTTTGACCTAATTTTATCTCATTATGACCCATCTTTTTTTGGCTAATTTCTTGCCATGTTTTTTTAGGTAAGCGATATTCATCAATAAACGTTCCTGTCTTCGTTCCGACATCTTGAATAAATAAACGATCTCGAACGCGCTTGAGAAGGGCGTGTTTTCTGGCAATGCCAGGCACTTCTTTTGTTGTTAAGCGAATACCACAAGCCCTGCTACTGCCGATTAAAATGTCAAAGTCCCCGCTGAGTCCAACAGATTTGTCATTTTTGAGCATTTCCTAAATAGGGCGATTTGAAGTTGGCGTGAGAATTTTGAATGTAGGGTGGGCATGTTGCCCACCTTATGG
>JAGLHR010000193.1 GCA_023143415.1 Thiomargarita sp.
TGTTTTGGATTTCTGCAACAACGCCCCACTATACTCATTTTCATATTCAGAGCAAGTCCATTCCCAAACATTGCCTACTGTGTCATATAATCCAAATGGATTAGCACTAAAAGAACCGACTTGTGCAGTCTGTTTATTATCCCAACGACTGCCACAACCATCACAATTAGCCCGATTTTGACCAATTTTATTACCCCACCAATATTTAGTGTCAGTACCAGCACGAGCGGCATATTCCCATTCAGCCTCTGTCGGCAAACGATATTCTTTCCCTGTTTGCTGACTTAGCCATTCGGCATAAGCGACGGCATCATCCCAGGAAATACCTACAATGGGATGATTTTCATTTGTCAAAGCACTACCCAGTTTTTTGTAGTGATTATCTGTTCCAGTGCGAATATGATATTCGCTACCTTTTTCCTGCCATTCAGGAGCATGAGTACCTGTTGCTTGAACAAAACGTAAATATTCACCAACAGTCACTTCATACTTCCCCATCGCAAATTTTTCGATACTCACTCGATGCACTGGTTTTTCACCACTACTACCACCGCCCTGAATATCGCCCATCCGAAAATGCCCTGCTGGAATAACGACAATTTTAGGACCTGAACTACCGTCTTGTAAGCGATCACGGAAAACGTTGCCGGCTGATAATGTTTCTTTAACTGTCGGTTCATCCGGGATTGATTCATTTCTAATCGCTTCATTCCTAATGGGTTCGCTATACGTTTTGTTATCCAATTTATTTTGCAACTCAGCAATTTGCTTTTGTAATTCTTCACTCTCTATACTCGCGCCTTTTTTGAGATCAAGATAAATGTCTTGTATCAAATAGAAAGAAGCAAGAATTGCCATTACTGAAGCCAAGAAAGTCAGGAATTGATGCTCTTTGAAAAACTCTGAAAAGAGGGCACCGCTAGTTGCCACAAAGATGACGGCTAAGATGAATATTTTTAAGGTTGCCATGATATTATCTTTAATAGGAATAGTAGAAATCCGATTTTTTCAAAAATCGGATTTCTTGAACGGTTTAAACGATTTTTCTGAACAACAATAACTACAAGGATTATATATAAGAAAGGATTGGATCGAGGTGATGCTCGTTTTTTTAATCCATTCGAGGCTTACAGTTTTTTGAAGAAAAACTGTAAGCCTCGAATCTTATATACAATCCTTGTAGTAGATGTCCACTGCCATTAAGTTAAGTCTTGGAGTCCA
>JAGLHR010000194.1 GCA_023143415.1 Thiomargarita sp.
TGTGGTTGCCCTGAGTCGTTACGTTACCACCCTACATTTACTACATTTACTAACCCATGATAATTGATAAATGGACAAATCATGCATTCTGAATTACAAGAAATTATTCAACAATGCGAAAATTCATCTGTCGAATTTAAAGAGTATGGTGTCAAAACAGAATCTTTAGCTAAGGAAATCGTCGCTTTTGCGAATAGTCAAGGTGGCGTTATTCTCTTGGGAGTGACTGATAAAGGCGGCATTACTGGCATACCGACTGATTATGCGATAGAAGAATGGGTAATGAATATTGTGCGGGATCGTGTTGTTCCCGCTTTGGATGTTCAGTTTAATCGACAGACTTTTGAGAACAAAATGCTGGCAGAAATTAGGGTGCCTAAAGGAAAAGATAAACCTTATCAAACCGCCGGCAAATATTATGTTCGTGTCGGTTCAACCAATCGTATCGCTTCACAATCTGAACTCATGCGTTTATTTTAAGCATCAGGCATTTTTCATTATGATGGTAATCATGTTGAGGGGAGCAACCAGCGTGACTTGAATTTTACTGCCATCGATGCTTATTTTAATGACTATGATATTGATTTTTCTAAAGAATCTGAAAAGGAGAAGACACGTTTACTGATTAATACTGATATTCTTCATGAAACAACAGGGCAAACGACAATTGGTGGCTTACTGATTTTTGGTATTAACCCGGAACGGTATTTACCACAATCGGGTATCAGTTTTGCCCATTTTGCGGGGGGTGAAATTCAGAGTGAACTGATTGATAAACAGAATATCAGTGGACCTTTGCCCTTCCAAGTGGATCGGTGTTTGGCTATCTTGAAAAATAATTTGCGCTTTCCTTCTGATATTAAAGGGGGAAAACGTGAACCCAAACGACAGTATCCACCGATGAAAGTGTTTCGAGAGTTGATCGTTAACGCTTGTCTTCATCGTAATTATGCGATCATCGGTTCAAGAATCCGCCTCTTTATGTTTAATGATCGCATTGAGTTTATCAGCCCAGGGCGATTACCGAACACCGTTACGATTGAAAAACTCAAAGCCGGGGTTTCTTATGCCAGCAATCCCATATTGGTCAAATTTATGGAAAACTTGCGTTATATTGATCGTTTGGGTAGAGGCTTACCGATGGTTTATCAGGAAATACGAAAATTAGGGCAAGAAGTCATATTTAAAGAAGTGGGTGAAGAATTTCGAGTGGTTGTGCCAATCTGATGATAAGCCTTTTTAGATATAGGAATTATGGTTTTTTCGTAGGGTGGTTTCGAGGCTAAAGTTTTTTTAAAGAAAAAACTTTAGCCTCGAAAGGAACGAAGTG
>JAGLHR010000195.1 GCA_023143415.1 Thiomargarita sp.
TATAGAAAAACGAGCGGTTTCAAGAGTCAAGGAAATGACTACATAGTTAAACGGGGCGATAGCTTATATCATATTGCTAAACGCTACGGAAAAAATTATCGTCAACTGGCTGCCTGGAATTTTATTTCTTCGCCTTATCAATTGGATGTTGGACAACGCTTGCGTTTAACACCACCTTCTCAGGGAACTGGGCAGTTTTATTCTTCATCCATGAAAAAACGTTCAGTGCCTGTGAAAAAACGTTCAGTGCCTGTGAAAAAACGTTCAGTGCCTGTAAAAAAAGGTTCAGTTTCTTCTCACATCGTGCAACGGGGTGAAACCCTTTCAATAATTGCACAACGTTATGGCTACGCGCTTTGGGAAATAGCTAGATGGAATGGTTTAGAACGCCCTTATTACTTGTCACGGGGGCAACGTTTACGAGTAGCGCCGTGGACAACAAATCGAAGTCGGCAACAGACGACTCAATCATATCGTGCCAAAAGTGGTTCTGGCGTTTATCATACGGTTGTCAGGGGTGATACGTTATATAGTATTTCCAGACATTATAGCTCCACTGTCTCTGAAGTAATACAGTGGAATCATTTATATCCCCCTTATAACTTGTCAGTGGGGCAACGTTTGCAAGTGAATCCCTCAAATAAATGGGGAAAGAAGAAGAAACGGGGAAAGAAGGATAAACGGGATACGAGGCAAATTAAGAAGACGACTCCTCGCCATAATACGGGTTATCACACTGTTGTCAGAGGTGATACGGTGTCAAGTATTTCTAGGATTTATGGCTATAGTGTTTCTGAGATAGGGGATTGGAATAACTTATATCAGCCTTATTCTTTATCAGTTGGGCAGCAATTGCGAGTTTATCCACCGTCTAAAGTTCGTTTAGGTTATCGCAAAACCACTTTAACGACAAGTCAGCGGAATACCAAAAGTCAGCGGAATACCAATGCTGGTAAGAAGGTTAATTCTCATATCGTTGCGCCGGGCGAGACGTTATATAGTATTGCTAAACGTTATGGAAAAACAGTCAGCCAGATAATCAGATGGAATCATTTACATTCCCCTTATACTTTATCAGTTGGGCAGCGTTTACAGTTTTATCAGACGAAGAGTCGTCAACGTAGTTATAAAAAACGTTCTCCGACGAAGAGTCGTCAACGTAGTTATAAAAAACGTTCTTCGACGACGAGTCGTCAACGTAGTTATAAAAAGCGTTCGTCTAGGAATTATTATCTCATTAAACGAGGCGATACATTAAAGAATGTTGCAGCGATGTACGGGGTTAGTGTGTATGACTTGTCTAATTGGAATGGGATCGGGGCACCTTATACGCTTTATCCTGGGCAAAGATTGTTGATTACATCGCCTTAGTAATTGAGGCTTTCATTATCCGCTTAATCTTATTAACCTGTTGATATATCATGTTTTTTATCATTGTCTTCATTATATAATTCAGGTTTCTTGAAATGGTGTTTCGCAATTCGGAACAGTTTTTGCTTTACTTGAATTTGAAGATTTAGAAAATCGGAATTTTTTTTGAATTCGAGTCGAGGCTAAAATTTTTTTGTAACTACTCATGGCAACCATATTTGTAACTCAGGGCAACCATAAAGGATTGCCCCTACAACAATATTCTTATTAATATGGACGAAAATATTTTTATGTAGGGGCAATCCCTTGTGGTTGCCCTGATTATGTTGTAGGGGCAATCCCTTGTGGTTGCCCTGTTACTCGAAAATTTTTTTGAAATTGATCCTCAAAAGGGATTCTATCAATGAGTACAATAAATCGTTTTGCAAGGCGCATTAACAGATTCAGGTTAAGAGATTGATAATGAAGAGGTTATTATGGACGATTATTTAGGAGAAGCATTAGGAGATTTAGAGAATGATGATATTTTAAAAGGTAATAAAGAATTGGCTCAAACAATTGAAAATACTTATGAAGGAGGATTAGATGCGACTCGTCTTTATCTAAATGAAATCAGAAATTCTAAACTTTTGACGGCAGATGAAGAAATTAAATATACGCGACTTGCCCAAAAGGGGGATATGGCGGCACGTAATCGTATGATTGAAGGTAATTTACGCCTTGTTGTCAAAATGGCTTACCAATTTACGAAACGAGGTTTGCCATTACTTGATTTGATTGAAGAAGGCAATCTTGGATTGATGCGGGCGGTAGAAAAATTTGATCCAGAGAGAGGTTTTCGGTTTTCAACTTATGCCACATGGTGGATTAAACAATCCATTGCTCGCGCTATTATGAATCAAAGTCGTACAATTCGCCTTCCAATTCATGTTTTGAAGAAAATCCATAGTTGTTTGCAAGCCATTCGTATTCTTTCACAAACTTTGGAGCATGAGCCAACAACAGAAGAAATTGCATTCCTGCTTGATAAACCTGTGGAAGAAGTCAAAAAAACACTCGCTATTAATGAACGGGTGGCTTCTTCGATAGATAGTCCATACATGAATGATTATGAAAGGGCGTTGGTAAACACACTTCCTGATGAACTCAATCCTGATCCCATGCTTTTATTACAAGATTTTGAACTGACTAAACAGTTTAAATTATGGTTATCTAAACTTGATAAAAAACAGCGGGCTATAATAGAATACCGTTTTGGTATTGGTGATAAAGATGAAACGACATTAGAAGAAATTGGTGTAAAACTTAACTTGACTCGTGAGCGAGTGCGACAAATTCAAATGTTAGCGATGAAAAAGCTGACAGAAATTCTTAAAAAAGAGGGTATTTCTATGGAAAATACAATATATAATAATGGTGAATGATGAATGATGAACCATTCATCATTTATCATTTCTTAAATCCTATTGAAATAAGAGTGCCGCTGCGACTTTTCGCCCTTCAACCATGAGAATCATATAGGTACGACAAGCCGCTTGCATATCCATCACTTCCACCCCAATACCTTCATTAATTAACGGCACCAATAAGTCTGGGGATGGAAAACGGTTTTTTTGCCCTGTTCCTAATAACACCACTTCTGGGTGTAAAGCACATATTTTCTCAAAATGTGCCACATTTAATGCATCAAAACACTCAACATTCCAATCATTAATAGATTCCGGCATGACGATAATACTGTGCGAATAGACTGTATTATTAATAGTCACATTGTGCGAATCTATCCGCTCTATTTGATAACCATTTCCTTGTTCAATTTCAAGTTTCATTCTTATTTTTCCACATTGATAATTATATTAAACTGAAATCAAAACAGTGAAAATATTTGATAAGAAAAACCCAACTTCGTATCACAATTCGAGGCGTAACGACTCAGGCAACCATAAAGGATTGCCCCTACAATATTCTTATGTCGTAGGGGTAATCCCTTGTGGTTGCCCTGATTATGTCGTAGGGGCAATCCCTTGTGGTTGCCCTGAGTCGTTACGAGTTTTTTAAACTTAAACCTCGAAAACCTGTCAGGTTTGAACGTTGTAGAAGTTATTTTCTGTACGTTCCTCAGCTATCTGCCTTAAAATCAATTTCAAGGCTGAGTAGTTACAAAAAACTTTAGCCTTGAAACCATTCACCATTATATATTATGTTAACCCTTTCTAAACTATTAAGCACAATTATTAATATTATGCTTGCCGCTATACTTGGTTACAGCACGATACAGTTATTCTTCTTATTTTATACTGTTCCTTTAAATACGCAAATTAAGGGCAAAATTTTTCACCCACGAATTCAATCAGAATTTTCTCCGCCGACAATTAATACTTCTACATTACTTTCTGCCCTTTTGTTTGGCAAACCCAAGATTAATCACTCACAAATGACAGGGCAAAAAAAAACGCTTCCTGAAACTAAACTTAATTTAAAATTACAAGGTATTTACTATAGCTCTAATTCACAAATTTCCAGAGCAATGATTGCGGCGAAAGATGGCAAAAGTGCGGCTTATCGCATTAGACAATCTTTACCCAACGGTGTGATACTCCATGAAATTTATCCTAAAAAGGTGATTTTACTTAGAAATGGGCAGTATGAAACTTTGCGTTTTCTCAAGAATAAGAAAAGCGATAAAAGTCAATTTCTTACTAAAAGGGATAAAAAAATGAGACGGGGTAAGAGGCAAAGCAATGAACGCCCTGAAAAATTATTGGGAAATTACCAACGCCAATTACAAACGAATCCAAATGCTTTAATCAAATTAATACGAATTTCTCCCGTGAATCAAGGAAACCGTTTTCTGGGCTATCGCTTAAAACCGGGCAGAAATGCTGCCATCTTGTCACAGTTTAATTTGCAAACGGGTGATATACTCACAAGCGTTAATGGAGTCAAACTTGATTCTCCACTCAAAGGATTAGGTGTTATACAACAACTTGCGACGGCGAATCAAATTGATTTGGAAGTTTTACGCAATGGAAGTATTACTTCCTTGTCTTTTGCGGTGGAAAAGTAGGCGTAGTTCAGAAAAATCAATTTTCAGAAACCAAGTTTCTGCCAGAAACTTGGTTTCTTTTATTACGAATTCAAGTCACATATTGAGTCGGATCAGCCACATTTAAGGCACGAAATCCCTCCGCACGTAAACGACAAGCATCACAAACGCCACAAGCATCACCCTTTTGAGTCGGTTGATAACAAGATATTGTTATGCTATAATCTACATTCAAATGTAGTCCTTCTTGAATAATCTGCGCTTTGGTGAGGTGAATAAGAGGCGTATGTATTTTAAAACTATATCCCTCTACGCCCGCTTTCGTCGCAAGATTCGCCATTTTTTCAAAAGCGGTAATAAATTCTGGGCGACAGTCAGGATAGCCAGAATAATCAACCGCATTCACACCAATAAATAAATGCTGCGCCGATAAGACTTCCGCCCAACCGAGTGCTAAAGTTAAAAACACACTATTACGGGCTGGCACGTAAGTCACTGGAATTTCATCAGAAAGCCCAGAAATGGGAACATTAATTCGGCTATCTGTCAGGGCGGATCCGCCAATAGAGTCTAAATTTAAATGAATAAATTTATGTTCAACAACACCTATTTTTTCACTCACTCGACGAGCCGCTTCTAATTCAACACGGTGGCGTTGCCCATAGTCAAAACTCAGGGCATAACAAGTATAGCCTTGTGATGTAGCAATCGCTAAAGTCGTGGCGGAATCTAGCCCTCCAGAAACGAGCACAACGGCGTTTTTAGTTGTATAAGTTTTCATCGTTTTAAAATACTTTAATAATCAATTACTTTTTTTTCTCGTTCCCACGCGCTGGC
>JAGLHR010000196.1 GCA_023143415.1 Thiomargarita sp.
AGCTTTGTGCGTCTTGGAGTACAACGCTTTAAGACTGAGTAGTTACCTTTAAACAATTGATTTAATTCATAATTCATAATTAACCATTAATCCATCAAATCCTTTGGAATGAAAATTAAATAATATCCTTTCGAGGTTTAAGTTTTTCTTCAAAAACTTAAACCTCGAAAAATTAAACCTGTCAGGTTTGGTTTTGAAAACTTTGGAAATTATAAAGTGTTGGAAATTATTAAAGTCTCATTCCTTTAGCAAAGAAATTAATTTTTGAATATATTATTATAATTTAGCGTATTATAAACTAAAAAAACTCAATATCAAAATTTTCAAGAATTGGAGACTTAAATGGCAAACCCATTGAATAAAATCAGTTCAAAAATTACACAACCCAAATCACAGGGCGCATCTCAAGCCATGCTTTATGCGACAGGCTTGACTGAAGAAGACATGAATAAAGCGCAAGTGGGCATCGCCAGCGTTTGGTATGACGGCAACCCTTGTAATATGCACCTCATGGATTTAGCCAATAAAGTTAAAGAAGGCGTAATAACTGCTGGCATGGTAGGAATGCGTTTTAATACCATTGGCGTGAGCGATGGTATCTCAATGGGTACACGCGGTATGAGTTTTTCGCTACAATCGCGTGATTTAATTGCCGATTCCATTGAAACAGTGATGGAGGCACAATGGTACGATGCAAATATTTCTCTCCCAGGCTGCGATAAAAATATGCCGGGATGTATCATAGCAATGGGGCGACTCAATCGCCCTGCCCTCATGATTTACGGGGGAACCATTAAACCGGGGCATGATAAACATCATAATACATTAGATATTGTTTCCGCATTTCAATCTTATGGGCAATGTATTACAGGAACATTGAGCGAAGAAGATCGTCAAGATGTCGTCAAACATGCTTGCCCAGGCGCAGGGGCTTGTGGTGGCATGTACACCGCAAATACAATGGCTTCTGCCATTGAAGCCTTGGGCATGACTTTACCCTATAGTTCATCTATCCCCGCCGAGGTTCCCGGTAAATTAGACGAATGTATCAAAGCGGGTGCAGCCATCCGCAATTTACTAGAAAAAGACATTAAACCCCGCGATATTATGACTCGCGCCGCCTTTGAAAATGCAATGATCATTATAATGGCATTAGGCGGCTCTACCAATGCAGTGCTCCACCTGATTGCGATGGCTAGAGCGATAGACGTTGAATTAACCATTGATGATTTTCAAAAAGTCAGTGATCGTGTGCCGTTCTTAGCTGATCTGAAACCAAGTGGACAATATGTCATGGAAGACGTTCATAATATCGGTGGTACGCCAGCAGTGATGAAATACCTCTTAGAAAAAGGACTGCTTAATGGTGACTGCCTAACAGTAACGGGCAAAACCATTGCAGAAAATTTGGCAGACTTACCTGGATTAACAGAAGATCAACAAGTTATTCATCCACTGGAATCTCCCATCAAAAGCACGGGACATATTCAGATACTCAAGGGCAATCTTGCCCTCGGCGGTGCAGTAGCAAAAATTACCGGCAAAGAAGGTTTAAACTTCACAGGACCCGCAAAAGTCTATGATAGTGAAGAAGACATGCTCAACGCGCTAGAGCGTAAAAAAATTGTTAAAGGCGACGTAGTCGTTATTCGCTATGAAGGACCAAAGGGTGGTCCTGGTATGCCAGAAATGTTGACTCCGACTTCTGCCATTGTCGGTGCAGGTTTAGGTAAAGAAGTCGCCCTGCTCACAGATGGACGGTTTTCTGGCGGTTCACATGGCTTTATTGTCGGGCATATTGTCCCAGAAGCCCAAGAAGGCGGCACGCTTGCATTGATTAAAAACGGTGATATTATTACAATTGATGCAAAAAATCATACACTAAATGTGGCTATTAGTGATGATGAAATAGCACAACGTCGTGCCAAATGGACGATGCCGCCTTACAAAGCGACACGAGGAACGCTATATAAATATATAAAAAATGTCAAAAACGCATCAGAAGGCTGTGTGACGGACGAATAGGAATTATGAATGGTGAATGATGAATGATGAATGATGAATTATTCATCATTTCGAGGTTTTAGTTTTTTTTTCAAAAAACTAAAACCTCGAAAACCATTCACCATTAAACATTGACTTATCATGATAAAAGTTTTACCCTATCGTTGTTGATTTTGAACAGGGGCTGCAATCGAAATGTGAGGGATTTCCTTATCAAGAGAGCATCTCACCACTTTTATATACTCATTTAGGAATAATTATTATGCGTGAAAAAATTAAATTGGTTTCATCAGAAGGAACAGGGCATTATTACACCACAACAAAGAATAAGCGTAAAACGTCTGATAAGTTGGTCTTCAAAAAATATGACCCTGTTGTGCGTAAACATGTTGAATATAAAGAAGCCAAAATAAAATAACAATGCCGTTCTGGAGTCCAACGCTTCAGC
>JAGLHR010000197.1 GCA_023143415.1 Thiomargarita sp.
CAGGGAATGATGTTTGGCTATGCCAGCAATGAAACGGATGTATTGATGCCAGCACCGATTACTTACGCGCACCGTTTGGTGAAGCGTCAATCGCAATTGCGCCATGATGGAACATTACCCTGGTTACGCCCTGATGCAAAAAGTCAAGTGACATTTCGCTACGTTGATGATAAACCTGTTGGGGTTGAAGCGGTTGTTTTATCAACTCAACATGATCCTGATATTGATAATAAAGCCCTACACGAGGCTGTGATGGAAGAGATTATAAAACCTGTACTTCCTGCATCGTGGTTTAATAAGGATACGCGGGTTTATATTAATCCAACAGGTCGTTTTGTGATTGGAGGTCCCGTAGGTGATTGTGGTTTGACAGGGCGTAAAATTATAGTTGATACTTATGGTGGTATGGCACGACATGGAGGCGGCGCATTTTCTGGAAAGGATCCGTCTAAAGTGGATCGTTCCGCCGCTTACGCTTGTCGCTACGTGGCAAAAAATATTGTCGCCGCAGGTTTAGCAGAACGCTGTGAAATTCAAGTCTCTTATGCGATTGGAGTCGCAGAGCCGATGTCAATTCGGGTGGAAACCTTTGGTACAGGGGTGGTAAAGGAAGCGCGTTTGACACAATTAGTGCGCGAACATTTTGATTTACGCCCTCGCGGTTTAATATCGATGCTGGACTTATTACGCCCTATTTATCAAGAAACTGCCGCTTATGGACATTTTGGGCGTGAAGAGACGGAAAAGTTCACTTGGGAACGCACAGATAAGGCAGAGATTCTGCGTGACGCGGCTGGCATTTAAGTTTCACTTATAAATCAAGTGCTTACGTCAATTATAGACTGCCTGAGTAGTTACGCTTAATTGTTAATAAAAAACGTGCATGAAATAATATCGACAATGCGAATTAAGAGTTGAATTTTTTTTGAAAATGGAGTTCGAGGTATTAGTTTTTCTTCAAAAAACTAATACCTCGAAAACGCTTTATGATTTGGTATCCAACATTAACTTTGTGATTTGGAGTACAACGCTTTAGCTTTGTAAATCGTCCAAAAAACGCCCAAAGCTGAAGCGTTGGACTCCTATTTTCACTCTTAATTCGCATCGACAACTAGTCTGATTCAACATAGTGGAATTTATTTCATGCACATTCCTAATTTAATCAATCTTTTTTCAGTCTCCTTTAGGAGACTTTAGCTTTCAGCCTTGAAATTGATTTCAAGGCGGAGTAGTTACATTATTTTAAACATATTAAAGGAGCATAAGTGAGTACACAACCGATTATCAATTTGGAACCTGACTACAAAGTAGCCGATATAAAACTGGCTGAATGGGGGCATAAAGAAATTACCATTGCCGAAACTGAAATGCCTGGTTTGATACAACTGAGAAAGGAATATGCCGAACAACAACCTCTCAAAGGGACTCGCATTGCAGGTTGTTTGCACATGACAATACAAACGGCAGTGTTGATTGAAACATTGGTTGCTTTAGGGGCAGAAGTACGTTGGTCATCGTGCAATATTTTTTCCACTCAAGATCAAGCCGCAGCCGCAATTGCCAACCAGGGTATTCCCGTTTTCGCTTGGAAAGGCGAAACGGAGGAAGAATTTTGGTGGTGCATTGAACAATCTATTTTTGGTCCAGAAGGTTGGCGGCCTAATATGATTTTGGATGATGGCGGCGATTTAACCAAACTAATGCACGACAAATATCCCGATTTGCTCAAAAATGTGAAGGGCATCTCCGAAGAAACGACAACAGGTGTCCATCGCCTTTATGAGATGATGGGTGATGGTTCATTGCAAGTCCCCGCGATTAATGTCAATGATTCGGTAACAAAGTCCAAGTTTGATAATTTATATGGTTGTCGTGAATCGCTAATGGATGGCATTAAACGTGCGACAGATGTGATGATTGCCGGTAAAACTTGCGTCGTGTTAGGATATGGTGATGTCGGCAAGGGGTGCGCTCAGGCATTTCGCGGTTTAGGTGCAACGGTATGGGTAACGGAGATTGACCCAATATGTGCTTTACAAGCCGCTATGGAAGGTTATCGCGTCATGACAATGGAAGAAGCGGCTCCTGTCGCTGATATTTTTGTGACAGCCACTGGCAACCTCAGTGTCATAACGCATGAACACATGAAGCAAATGAAAGATCAAGTCATTGTGTGTAACATTGGGCATTTTGACTCTGAAATGGAAGTGGCTGCGTTACGTCAATACGAATGGGACAATATAAAACCACAGGTCGATCATGTGGTTTTTCCCGATGGTAAACGTTTGATTCTGTTAGCAGAAGGGCGTTTGGTCAATTTAGGTTGTGCGACAGGACATCCCAGTTTCGTCATGTCAAATTCATTTGCAAATCAGGTACTTGCACAAATAGAATTGTGGAATCACCCTGAACGTTATGAAAAGAAGGTTTATGTTCTCCCCAAACATCTTGATGAAAAGGTGGCGCGTATGCACTTAGATCGCTTAGGAGTCAATTTGACGAAGTTGACTTCAGCACAAGCAAATTATCTTAATATACAGATAGAAGGTCCTTACAAGCCAGAACATTATCGCTATTAAGGAACAGTCACAAAATAACGTGGAGATTTAGAAACCAAGTTTCTTGAAGAAACTTGGTTTCTCATCATTATATTAACGGGAAGTTATTTCGTGATCATTCCTAAGGCATTAATAATGAGTACAACGGATTAGCGGTATAAACGGATTTTAAAAAACGTTATGATCGAGGCTAAAGTTTTTTCTTTAAAAAAACTTTAGCCTCGATCACATTAACGAACCTATCCCACTATTCTTAGAAATCCGATTTTTTCAAAAAATCGGATTTCTTAAACCGATTGTCAAAAACAAAAATTATTCATTGTTCAACATTTTTTGAATAGTGGGATAGGTTCACGCGATCCTCGTCGATTTAATCCGTTTATACCGTCAATCAGTTGTACTCAGTGCGTCAGTCCTAAAAATTTCTTAGAGACTAAAAATGAAACTCATAATCGTCAGTGGTTTATCAGGGGCAGGTAAAACAATTGCATTGCATAGCCTAGAAGATATGGGGGCTTATTGCATTGATAATTTACCTGTCGGTTTACTACCCGCCTTTGCTGAACAAGCTGACCAATTGGGAATAATCCATGAATGTGTCGTTCTTGGTATAGATGCTCGCACGACGGCTTTACATGATATGCCAGTCCTTTTAAAAAGGCTTCAGCGTACAAAAGTACCTTATCAGGTATTATTCCTTGAGGCAGATGAGGCGGTACTGATTAAACGTTTCAATGAAACGCGCCGTAAACATCCTTTAACAACACAAAACTTACCTTTAGCTGAAGCGATACAACGTGAGCGACAATTACTTGAACCCCTAGCCCGTCATTCTGAGGTTCGCATCAATACAAGTTTCTTGTCTGTTCACCAATTGCGCGATATGATCAGCCTACGGGTAGGGTTATGCCAAACACAAAGTTTATCATTATTAATTCAATCGTTTGGTTTCAAACATGGGATTCTTAATGAAGCGAACTTTGTTTTTGATGTACGCTGTTTACCGAATCCTTATTGGGAATCGGGATTAAGAAATTTAACAGGGCGTGATAAAGCAGTCATTAATTTCTTGCAAAATGATCCGAAAGTACAGCAAATGCGTGACGATCTGATTAATTTTTTAGAAAATTGGATTCCCCGATTTGCCGCAGATAATCATCAATATCTAACCGTTGCTATTGGTTGTACAGGTGGACAACATCGCTCTGTCTATTTGGCGGAGCAATTAGGACAACATTTTAAAAGAGAAAGTGACAACGTATTGGTGCGACATCGAGAACTATCCGTTATCAGGAATGGTGAATTGTTAATGGTGAATTGTTAATGGTGAATTGTTAATGGTGAATTGTTAATGGTGAATGGTGAATGGTTTCGAGGCTAAAGTTTTTTCCTTTGTACAGAACATTTTTTATTGTT
>JAGLHR010000198.1 GCA_023143415.1 Thiomargarita sp.
TCCGTTTCACTCCTACCCACCCTACGTTTCAATGCCATTAAGTTAAGCCTTTGAGTCCAAACCTTTAGATTTGGAAGTGTTTGAGATTGAAGCGAAATCATCCAAATATGAAGGATTCGAGGTTTTCGTTTTTTTTTCAAAAAAACGAAAACCTCGAATGGATTCCAATAAATTTTCCTTAACTTAATGGCATTGACCCTACGTTTGCTACAAGAATGTGACAAGTCAGCCAACACACCCGTTATGAATAACTTGTTACCAGAATTACCACCTGCAATTGATTTAGAAACAAAACAAATTCTAAAAAAAACGATCACTGCCAACCGAAAATTAGCCGAATTAAAAGGGATCATCAATACGATTCCCAATGCGACTATCCTGATAAATACGCTCTATATTCAGGAAGCAAAAGACAGTTCCGCGATAGAAAATATTATCACGACTTATGATGAAATTTACAAGCAAAACCTGTTTACTGACTTAATTAAAAATCCGGCAGTCAAAGAAGTGGAAAACTATGCACACGCTTTAAAAACTGGATTTCAATTGATTAAACAACAGGGCTTTTTATCATTAAATCATATTTGCACTATTCAGCAAGAAATCGTACAAAATAAAGCGGGATTTAGAAAACAACTTATTCAGCTTAAAAATGAACAAACAGGTGAGATCATTTACACTCCACCTCAAAATCCTCACATCATAAACCAATTGTTGAATAATCTTGAACAATATATCAATGTACCAAACGATGAACTCGATCCTTTAATTCGCATGGCGATCATTCATTATCAATTCGAGAGTATTCATCCATTCTATGATGGTAATGGACGAACTGGGCGTATCATCAATATTCTCTACCTGAACCTTCATCAACTTTTGGATTTACCAGCACTTTATCTGAGTCGCTATATTACCCGTAACAAAGCAAATTATTACCGTCTGCTACAAGAAGTCAGAGAAAAAAACAACTGGGAAGATTGGATATACTATATGCTTGATGCCGTAGAACAAACTTCTGAACAAACGATTACTCTCATTCTTGAAATAAAAACGATAATGATGGATTACAAGAATCGGCTCAGAAAAGCACTACCCAAGATTTATAGTCAAGACTTACTGAATAATCTATTTAAACATCCCTATACTAAAATCGCTTTTATTGAAGAAGATTTAAATATCTCACGAAAGACAGCGACTAAATATTTAGACATTTTAGTTGAACATGGTTTTTTGCAAAAAGAAAAAGTTTGGAAAACATCGTACTACATAAATCAACCCCTGCTAAATCTTATCGTTAGTGCATTTAGGAAATGAAAAATTATTGTCACTACTCCGCCTTGAAATAAATTTCAAGGCGGAGTAGTTACTAATTATCATGGGTAAAAAAAGGCAAAATTTACTCATGAGACATTTCTCATAAGAAGAAAATCGCAAAATTTACAGATGATGAATGTCGTCTGGGAACTACGTTTAAGTACCTGTACATATAAGTTAAGGGCAGACACACAGGTCTGCCCCTACCAACCTTCACATATTCAGGGGCTGTAGGGGCGAACCTGCGTGTTCGCCCTGGCTTAATGGCATTGGATCGTAGGGTGGGTAGAGCGATAGCGCAAGTCGCGAAACGCTCAACCCATATTAAATACAAAACCCACCATTAAACGCTTATGGTGGGTGTTTGCTTTTTGAACAAGAGAGAAATCATGAAAAAAACTATCGCGTTTTACATCTTGAATATCGTGTTATGCCTGATTTTTAATAGGTTTGCATTTGCAAACGAAGAGACAAGTATTCGTGTTGAAATAATATGTGTACCAGAGTTTGTTTTTAGTGAGTTTAGCTCAACTGTTAGCCTAAATTTCGAGAATAATAGCTTTATGGGTACAGGGTATTATAAAAAATCTTATTCCAATACTGAACAAGATGTCTATACCAGATTATCTGGAACTTGGGATAATCAGAAGTATATTACTGCTCAATTAATGTATTATACCGATACAGAATATACCGAATTGTTCCGAACGGATTCATTCGGCGGAACTTTTGATGCCAATGAACAACTTTATTCAGTGGCTGATACGATAGGTGAAGGATGTGATACCGCTATCAGATTATCAATTATCAAACCAAGGTATCCGGTATTATTTGTACATGGATTCAATAGCGATGCCCTGACTTGGATAGATTATTATTCACATTGGACCCGTGAAAAATCCATTAAATTTGGAGGGGTTATTTCTATTAGAGATAAATTTCATATTTCCGAACCGGGGAATAACGCAAATTCAAATGTCAAAAAACGTCCCCTAGATTACCTTTATGATATAACGGTTGCAGGAGGCTATACCGGTCAAGCTAAAGTGCCTCAGTTTATCAGCGAAGGTGAAATATTCGCCATCAACTTTTCTAATAACAATGATATTTCTTTTGCCGCACAAGGCTTACAACTAAGGGAAGCCGTCAACGCCATCACTGATTGGACTAAGAAAGAAGGAGTCTATATTGTCGCTCACAGCATGGGCGGTTTAGCATCAAGAGCATATTTGCAATATTTCAATGACGGCAAAGTGAAAGGGTTAATAACGATTGGTACTCCTCATTTTGGTAGTTTTTTTGCAAAATTACTTCCTGATATTGGAATGATGGATGCCGAGCCTCAATTAGAACCAAAAAGTGACGATTTAGAAATGCTTAACAATTTTCCTGCTCCACTTGCTAACATAAACTATTTTGCCATCGTTGTAAGAGGTAAAAACACGGCGTATGATAATTCATACTCAGACGACACAGGTGATGGTATTGTTCCTACATGGAGTCAGGCTCCAAAGAACTGGGATCAAACAGAAGTGATTATTGAAGAAGATTCTTTTTTGAAGATGGAAGTTCATACGTTAGAAACACATGATCCAACCATTAGAAAGATAGTGTGGGATAAGCTGATTTCATGGTAGCGAGCAAAGAATGTGACACACGCGCCCGATTATTAGGGCAATCCTTTATGCCCCTACGACAATATCCTAGGGCAACCATAAAGGATTGCCCCTACGACAATATCCTTATGAAAACTGACGAAAATATTCTGATGTAGGGGCAATCCCTTGTGGTTGCCCTACAGTATTCGAGCTTTGAATTTTTTCTTCAAAAAACCTCTAATCCTATTTATTTGGGATGCTGCTTCCTATCACACCTCCTCCGAAATGCAAAAATATTTGTAACTACTCAGCCCCCTCGTTCCCAAGCTGGAGCTCTCATCGTTAGTCATAAGTATTTAAATATTTGATTTAAATGATGTTTTCGTAGGGTGGGTAGAGCGAGA
>JAGLHR010000199.1 GCA_023143415.1 Thiomargarita sp.
TTCTACTTGCAGGATTTAGGTGATACAAGCCCTGAGCAATGTAATTTGAATTGTATTATGTGTGATACGCATAGTCTCTATGCGACTAGAAAATCGGTTAAGCGTAAACGCATGGAACCAACGCTTTTGCGTGAGATTTTAATTGAAGCCAAACAGATTGGGGTTAAAGAAATTATACCCAGCACGATGGGAGAGCCTTTGCTATATCCCTATTTTCAGATTTTTATTGATGAAATTTCCCAATCAAATACCAAGTTGAATTTAACCACCAATGGCACCTTTCCAAAACGAGGTGCTGAAGCGTGGGGCAAAAAACTCTTGCCAATGAGCAGTGATACTAAAATTTCCATTAACGGCATCTCACCGAATATCAATGAAAATGTGATGGTTCACACGAATACTGAGGAGGTACTTAACAATATTAAAATCTATTTAAAAATAAGAGATTCATTTCAAAACCAGCCAAAGCCTCCGACGGTTACACTACAAGTGACTTTCATGAAAAACAATTTGGAGGGAATCCGTGAAGTTATTGAATTTGCCGTTAAGCATAAAGTCAATCGTGTCAAGGGACATCATCTTTGGGTTAATTGGCAAGAATTGGAAACCGAGAATATGCGTCATCCAGATAATATTGGCATTTGGAATCAGTTTATTAACAGCATTGCCTCGTACCGTCGTCATATCAAATTGGAAAATTTCGATAAACTCGCCGAAAAATATCAGATTGAGCGATTGATTCCTGACGCTTACGAATGCCCATTTCTTGGTAAAGAACTGTGGATAGATCAAGAGGGGGATTATAACGTGTGTTGCGCTCCTTCAGAAAAAAGGGTAACGCTGGGTGATTTTAGCTCATTTAAAAAAATGAGTTTATTGGAGATGTTTAATTCTAAACAGTATGAAGAACTCTGCTTGAACTATAAAACCAAGGATATCTGTCAAACATGTCTGTTACGAAAACCTTCTTAAATTCTATTTCAATTTCGCTTGATGAAACTCATCATCTCATTGATGAAAAACCTTTATATAATGAACGATTTCAGCGCGTTATGAGTTTTCATTATCCGCTAGGTTATGCACCAGTAGAAAAGGATGAACAAGCCTATTTTATTGATATTAAAGGAAAACCTGTTTTTGAACGTCAATTCAAAAAAGCGTTCGGTTTTTATGGTGGCATCGCCACGGTGGCTGATGAGCGTGGTTTTTTTCATATTGACGTTCAGGGAGAGAATATTTATCAAAAACGCTATGCTTGGGCAGGCAATTATCAAGAAGGTGCTTGTGTCGTTAGGGATCAACAAGGCGGTTATTTTCATATTGATCAAAAAGGCAACCCACTCTATTCCCCAAAGTATTTGTATGTAGGAGACTATAAATACGGTATTGCTGTCATTATCAATGACAGTGGGTTATCAACCCATATTGATAAACAAGGTAAACTGATTCATGGGCAGTATTTTGAAGAACTGGATGTTTACCATAAAGGCTTTGCGATTGCAAAAGATACTCAAGGTTACTTTCATATTGATAAGCAAGGTAAAGAAATTTATCACGCCCGCTATGCTAAACTGGAACCATTTTATAATGGGCAAGCCGTTGCGGTGACGCATGAGGGTATTAAAATCATTATTTCAGAAAGTGGTTTGGTGACTCAAACGATTGATTCTCAACAAATCCAAATTAATAAAATCAAACACAAATTTGCCAATAAAGCCTTTGAATATTGGGAAAGCAGAATTCTTGCGGCTATTTTAGAAATCGGTATTCTTGATCAATTAGTCACTGAGAAAACTAAAAACGAACTTTATGAAGGTACAAATCTACCTGTTCAATCCCTTAACCTCATCCTGAGTTGGCTACAGTTACATACTTTAATTACCGTACAATCAGATATTCTGTCATTAACCTTGAAAGGTAAAACTGTTCTTGAAGAAGTCAAAGAGGTTTTTCTCTATTGGCAAAATGAACCTTTTAATACCTCTTGTTATCTGGTTGATTCTTTAATTTCCCACAGTGAATCATTCAGTAGGATTTATCACAATTCATTTTTCGATTATGTAGAAAATAACGAGATATTAAAAAAACGATTTTCTTCAGTCATGACTTTTTATGGTGATGATTATGAAGCCCTGATAAAACCGCTGAATCTGTTTGAACAAAAAGTCTGTGATATTGGCGGTGGTAATGGGGTGTTGATGAAACAATTGCAATCTCATTACCCAAATATACAACCGATC
>JAGLHR010000002.1 GCA_023143415.1 Thiomargarita sp.
TTTAGCAGACTTTAGCTTTTAGCCTTGAAATTGATTTCAAGGCTAACCGCTGAGTAGTTACATTCACCATTCATAATTCACCATTCAACATTAATATTCATTACAAAGACTCAATAAGTTTTAGTAGTTCATCACGTTTATATTCTAAGTGATCTAAATGTTGCAAATCACGCCATGAATCAGCTTCATCCAAGGTACCATCTTGGTAGCACGCATCCATCTCTTCAACGCTGGATATATTGTAGTCTCCGTGAATTTTGAATAGTTCCACGTTTATTAGACGCAGTTTGTGTTCTAAAAAGGCACGCAATCCTAACCTAAGAAGTTCATCTGCTGGAATATGTAGTTGACAAGCCACTGTGTTGAGTATTGCATTTTTCTGTGTATTTTTTATCCAAAATTTTGAAATCCTGATGGGTTTAAATGATTGGTTAAAATATAAATTAAATTTTAATCGTTTCTAAACTTTCTTAATAATTATACAGCGTTCCTAATTCATCTTCAAAGTCAGTTTAAAATTAATAATGCACAATTTATCTGATTTTATGTCATAATAGAGAAAATTTACCCTTGTTATTTAAAGAATTGTTCCTATAAAGAAGTAATAGGTTTATCTAATATTACTAATAATGATTTCATTTTCTATGCAAAAGAGGTGCTTTTATGAGCTTATTTAACAACGTGAATAAAAACGGGGCGATGGGCAATAGCAATCTAGGTAGTCAAAATGCACAAGTTGCGTTTGGCAACTCAGAGGTTTTTGAGGAGGATGCGCCATTATCAACTGCTGAAGCGAACAAGATGATTCGCAACACTTATACGTTGTTGTCGATGACTCTGTTGTTTACCGCTGTGATGGCGGGCGTTGCGATGAAAATTAATATGCCACCCATGCACTGGTTAATTGTTTTGGGCGGCTATATTGGGCTACTGTTTTTGACCAGTTGGCTGAAAAATAGTATTTGGGGACTGGCGGCTATTTTCGCCCTGACAGGATTTATGGGATTGACTTTGGGTCCCATCATCAGCGCGTATTTGACCATGTTCAGTAATGGTGCGATGTTGGTTATGATGGCTTTTGGTTCAACGGCGACCATCTTTTTAGGTTTATCGGGTTATGCTTTAGCCAGTCGTAAGGATTTCAGCTTTATAGGTGGATTCCTGTTTGTCGGCATTTTAGTGGCATTTTTGGCGGGTATCGGCGCAATTGTTTTTAACTTGCCTGGCTTGTCTTTAGCTGTGTCAGGGATGTTTGTCTTGTTAATGTCTGGTTTAATCCTTTATCAAACCAGCGATATGATACATGGGCGCGAAACCAATTACATCATGGCGACAGTGACGCTGTATGTGAGCATTTATAATCTGTTTTTAAGCCTGTTGCACTTGTTTGGTGCTTTCATGGGCGAAAAGTAATTTTTTTAAGGATTTAAAAAACCGCTGAGGTTTTGGAAATTTCGGCGGTTTTTCATGTTAATGGATTTAAAAAACCAAGTTTCTTGGAAAAGAGGCTTGGTTTTTTTTTATTTTAATAACCCAACTTTTTGTACAATTTTTTATTGTTAGAATCAGAATTGACAGAATATTCGAGGCGAAAGTTTTTTGAAGAAAAACTTTCGCCTCGAATAGAATTTTCAGAATTAAAAATCAAATTCGTTTTCGGTGTTTTTTTCAAAAAAAAACGCTCGACTCAAATTGATTTATGAGGTTTTAAATATTGATTTATGAGGTTTTAAATTCTGAAAATTCTCAAATTCTGAAAATTCTGATTCTAACATGAAAGTGATTTAAATCAATGAATTATAAAAATTTGTCCTGTACAAAGAACCCAACTATACGATTTGGATATGAAAAAAACCGCGACACTCTTATGGTTATTATTTTGCTGTCTTGCCTTTGTCATTGGCTACAAATTGCAATATCACAAAACGCCAGAAACCACAACCTCTACAACCTCTGCTCCCCCCACCAAAACGTTCAACTGGAAAATGGTGACGACTTGGCCTCCTAATTTACCCATTTTTCAGATTGGCGTGGAAAATTTGGCGAAAGAAATTGAAATGATGAGTGGGGGACAACTCAAAATACAAGTGTATGCCGGTGGGGAATTAGTTCCGCCTTTACAAACTTTTGATGCTGTTTCACAAGGTACTGTAGAAATGGGACATGGTGCCGCCTATTACTGGGCAGGAAAAGTGTCTGCCGCGCAGTTTATGACTTCTGTGCCATTCGGCATGACGGCGAAGGGGATGAATGCCTGGCTTTATTATGGTGGTGGCTTAGAATTGTGGCGTGCACTTTATAAACCTTTTCATCTCATCCCTTTTCCCGCCGGCAATTCAGGTGTACAAATGGGGGGCTGGTTTAATAAGAAAATCGAAAGCGTTGATGATTTAAAGGGTTTGAAAATGCGTATTCCGGGCTTGGGCGGTAAAGTGTTGGCAAAAGCAGGGGGAACACCTATACTTTTAGCCGGCGGTGAACTTTATACTGCCCTTGAACGGGGTAATATTGATGCCACTGAATGGGCAGGACCTTTTCACGATAAACGCTTAGGTTTATACCGAGCCGCTCAGTATTATTATTATCCGGGCTGGCATGAACCGGGTTCAGTCTTGGAATTAATTGTTAATAGTGAAGCATGGGCAGAATTGCCTGAATACTTGCAAAAAATCGTCGAAGTAGCCACACAGGCGATGAATCAAAAAATGTATGCCGAATTTGAAGCGTTGAATATCAAAGCGTTACAAGAGCTCAAGGAAAAGCACCATGTCGAGGTGTTAGCGTTTCCGCCTCAAGTGCTTCAAGAGCTTAAACGTTTAACGGTTGAAACCTTAGATGAGAAAGCGGCTGAAGATGCTTCTTTCAAACAGGTGTATGAGGCTTATAAAAAGTTTCAGGCAGATAATGCCGCGTGGAATAAGATTTCTGATGATGCTTATAGTCAGGCATTAAAGCCATAAAAGCCAAACCTGACAGGTTTTAAAAACCTGTCAGGTTTAGTTTTAGGTATTAATAAAAAGAATGTTCAAATGAAATTAACTCAAGATGAAATTCATTTATGGCTCGCTTTTCCTAATGAAATACAGGAGAGCGAACTGCTTTCGGCTTATGAAAAACAGATGAGTCGAGAAGAAGTGGCACAACAGAAACGGTTTCGATTTCCCAAGCATCGGCACCAATATCTCATTACTCGCGCATTAGTCCGTACAACGTTATCTCGCTATACTCACATTTCGCCTCATCATTTGCGTTTTTCTAAAAATAAATATGGTCGTCCTGAGATTGTGGCAAAAGAAGGAATGCCCTCACTTCGCTTTAACCTTTCCCATACGAATGATCTGATTGTTTGTGGCGTGATTTTGAAACAAGATATTGGGATAGATGTTGAACATAAGGAACGAAATGGAGCAACGATAGATATTGCAAACCGATTTTTTTCAAAAACAGAAGTGAAAGATTTATATGCCATACCTGAGAAAGAGAGGCGAGATCGCTTTTTTGATTATTGGACATTAAAAGAATCCTATATCAAAGCGCGTGGTATGGGATTATCGTTACCCCTAGAACAGTTTACTTTCCATATTTCTGAAAATAAGCCTTTACAGATTTCTTTTGAACCAGAATTACACGATGATCCAGAACAATGGCAATTTTGGTTATTAAAACCAACTTCACATCACAAAATCGCCATTTCTGTTTGTCGAAAAGCGAATAAGCCCTATCAGTTGATTACGAGAAAAGTTGTTCCTTTAGTGGGAGAAGAAGCCTTTTTTTGTTCTGTTATTAATCAATCTTAAAGAGGATAATTAAAAAACTTATTTAAAATCAAATAATTAAAAAATTATTCGTTTTTTTCTGGAGTTCAACGCTTCAGCTTTGGAACAATTAAGTCGCCAAAGCTGAAGCGTTGAACTCCAAAATACGCCCAAAGCTGAAGCGTTGAACTCCAAAAAACTTCCAAAAAACGTATCCTATCAAAATTTCTTAATGTAGGGTGGGTAGGAA
>JAGLHR010000020.1 GCA_023143415.1 Thiomargarita sp.
ACTTAAAGCCTCGCGCATGACCGCTAAATAATTGCCATAAGGCATTTTGTTCTTGTTTTGCCATTTTGCTGAGAACGAGTATGATGATTGAACCGATGAACTGTGATTTAATCTCATAGACTCCCGGTTTTATTCTTTTAATCTCTTTGCCAAAATGTTTTTCAGAACCTATTCGAGGCTAAAGTTTTTTCGTTAAAAAAACTTTAGCCTCGAATACAGTTTTTGTGGATATTTTGTACAAACGGCATAAACTTGAAACTTCGACGGTGGTAATAATTTTTCTTTGGGGCTTACCATCTTACGATAGCTCACATAATGTCCAAGTACTTCAATAATAGTCCACTGATCCAGAGATTGATTTAAGGATTTGTACGTTAATATGTTATGATCTCTTAGAAATTCAAATCCATCAGGCAATTTCTCTAACGGCTTTCCGTCTGATTTTGAAATAATGAGTACATCGACATATTGTGCTTTCAATGACATATTTTGTTCGGTTTTGACTTCAAAATTGGAATCTTTGAAGAAATCTTTCAAATTTAATCCGAACAAATCATGCCATTTAATGATTTTTTTAGGTGGCGTTTCGCTCATCGTTTGTATTATATCACCTTTTTTTAAACAAGAAATCCGATTTTTTTTCAAAAATCGGATTTCTAAGTTTCTCACGTTACTCCAAAAACGCTTAAACTCTACTCAAAAAGACTTTTCCAAACTTTTAAAGCATTTTGATAATCCTCTAATTGACGATATTGAATAGGCGTAGGCATGGGTGGCGGCTGAATATGGGAATACTGTGCGATAATGTTTTTGGAGACATTCACATAAGCTCGTAATGCTTGTTGATAATGCTCATGTTTCCTATAATAAAAAGGGATCGGCATTAATGGTAAGCGCACGATTTCGCCGACTACATTAAGTTTCTTAGCCCGATAAGAACTGCCCACTCTTTCCCAGATTTTGATGGCTTGTTGATATTGATCTTGGTTACGATACTGATTTGGTGTCGGCATTGGAGAGAATGGGATAAAAGTCTGCGCCATCTGGACATTTTCCCAAATTTGGAGTGCTTGTTGATATTGATCTAAATTATGATACTGACTTGGCATCGGCATTGAGCCAGCATATAAATCGCTACAAAGCGCGATTAAAAAAAACGTGATGTGTTTTTTCATAGTCTTTGCTTTACAATTCATCATTTCGAGTTTTTAGTTTTTTGAAGAAAAACTAAAAACTCGAAAATCATTCATTATTAGAGGAGAGAGGAGAGAGGAGATATGTCAAACAAATTATACAAAATTCTATCTATTGATGGTGGTGGTATTCGGGGGATTATTCCCGCACTGATATTAGTGGAAATTGAAAAACGCACTGGTAAAGCAATTAACGAACTTTTCGACTTAGTTGCTGGCACCTCGACGGGTGGCATAATAGCAGTTTGTTTAAACATTCCCAATAGACAAAGCAGAAAAGCGGTTTATTCTGCCGAAGATTTAGTCAATTTGTTTAAAAACAAAGGGCAAATGATATTTTCACAAGATATTTGGCAATCAACTATGACAGGTTTGGGAATACTTGAAGAAAAGTATTCTTATCAAGGGCTTAAAGATGTTTTACAGGAATACTGTGGGGAAACTGAATTAAAATCAGCTCTAACGGATATTTTACTCACCAGTTATGATTTGAACAGAAAAAGGCCCTTTTTCTTTAAAAGCAGATTGGCGAAAAAATGGGTGAAAAAGAATTTTAAAATGAAATATGCCGTTCGTGCCACTACCGCAGCACCAACTTATTTTGAGCCTTTTAAACTATTAAACATGGTTGATAATAAAACCGCTTATTCATTAATTGATGGTGGCATTATTGCTAATAACCCAGCGATGTGTGCTTTTACTGAAGCACTGAAACTTAATCAATCAGATATTTTAATGGTTTCGTTGGGCACAGGAACGGAGGAAATTACTTATCAAGATGCAGTCAATTGGGGTTTAATGCAATGGATCAGTCCACTTCTCACGTTGATGATCAACGGGAATAACGAAACGGTGGATTACCAATTAAGAGAAATATTTTCTGCAAAACAGGGCAGCAATTATTATCGCTTTCAAGTTAAATTACCCGTAGAAAATACCGCATTTGATAATACTACTCCGGAAAATATTATCGCCTTGGAAAATAAGGCAAAAGATTTAACTTCTTTAGAAAACAATAAGATAGATGAAATTTGTAATAAATTAATGGTGAATGGTGAATGGTGAATGGTTTCGAGGTTTCCGTTTTTTGAAAAAAAAACGGAAACCTCGAATGGTGAAATTTATTCTCGTTTCCAAGTGTATGGGAACGAGGATGCGTTACTCATTACTCTTTTTCTCAAACTTGTAAAATGTCTGATTTAAATAATCTACAAGCCCCTTGATTTCATCATCAAAAAAACTTAAATCCAATTGGCTGTTACAACGATGTACTTGCGTTTGCAAACTGTTCCAGCTTTGGACTTTGCGGTTATCGCGCGTGTATATTTCATTCGGAGCATCCTTATTCATCCGAGTATGGCAAGCCATGCAATGCTTATCATGCAATGCTTTGCCCTTTTCAACAGCCTCTGTATTCACAGTCGCCTTTGTATTATTCACCGTATTCACAGCCTCTTTATCCGCCGCGTAGGCGAGATTCGTGCTGACTAATAAGAAACTACAAAAAAACCAACTTGTTTTTTTCATTGATTACTCTCCTATTTCATTAGAAAATGCGAATTAAGAGTTAAAAATTCAACTCTTAATTCGCATTACCTGTTTGAATCATTTCGAGGTTTAAGTTTTTCTTCAAAAAACTTAAACCTCGAAACCATTCATCATTCACCATTCATCATTCACCATTAATCCGCGATAAATGTGCAATACGCACAGGTGCTGGCGGGTGCGAATCATAAAACGCTGAATATAAAGGATCTGGTGTCAAAGTACTGGCATTGTCCTTATAGAGTTTAACCAAAGCCTGTATCAATGTCAATGGATGTGCTTGCCCAGCGGCAAATTCATCCGCTTCAAACTCATGCTTGCGCGATAACCAAGCCATGATTGGTTGCAAGAAAAAGCTAAATACCGGTAACACCAGTGTAAATAACAATAATGCCATATAAGTAGAATGGGTACTCACTCCCAAACCACTATAAAACCAGTCTTGCTGCATAAGCCAGCCTAAAAATGCCAATCCTGCTAAACTCAAAAATGACATCAAAACGAGGCGTTTTTGAAGATGTTTACGTTTAAAATGACCCACTTCATGCGCCAAAACCGCGATTACTTCATCGGCATTTAACGTATTCAACAAGGTATCAAAAAAGACAATTTGCTTATGACGACCCAGCCCCGTAAAATAAGCGTTACCATGCCCTGTACGTTTTGAACCATCCATCACAAAAATGCCCTGACTAGAAAAGCCATTGCGTTTCAATAAATCCTCAATACGCTCCTTTAACTCATCATTTTCAAGCGGTTTAAATTTATTAAACAAAGGGGCAATCACTGTTGGATAAAGCCATAGCATCAATAGACTAAAACTGATCCAGACTGCCCATACGCTTACCCACCAAAATTCACCCGCATAAGCCATTAACCATAATATCAAGGCAAGAAATGGAATGCCAATAACCAAGCCAAGTATCAGCCCTTTCAGTAAATCAGTGAAAAATAAACCAGGGCTAGTGCGGTTAAAACCAAATTGCGCTTCGATGTGAAAAGTGCCATAAATATCGCTGGGTAAATCTATTAGCGAAGACAGTAGCCCAAAACTGATAAATACAGCAACGCCCGTCCATAATTCTGACCATTCAAGATGGCGCAATGCCTGATCAACTATATCAAGCATTCCACCAAGTGTCCACAACAATAAGACAAGAACTTCAATCATGAGCATTTTTTGACTAAAGTTGGTTTTTGCGAGTGTATAAGTCGCGGCTTTTTGATGCTCTTCTAGCGAGATTTTTTCGGCAAATGCGTCAGGCACGACATTTTGATGTTTATACACATAAGATTTATGCCGCTGACTGAGCCAAATTTGTAATCCCGTTCCCAAGATGAGAAAGAGTAAAAATATGAGAGTTAATTCATTCATTGTAAAGTCATAAGTTTAGAAAAAATTGAAAGTGGATATTTTAACATTTTTTGTACTCAGCGGTTAGCCTTGAAATCAATTTCAAGGCTAAAAGCTAAAGTCTGCTAAAGCAGACTAATTAATTATAGAGAGAGTTTAGCTGAACCTGCTTTGGCTTTCAGCCTTGAAATTGATTTCAAGGCTGAGTAGTTACAAAAACTCAAACCTCAAATGCTTTAGCTTTGTGTGTTTCATGCCCATGAGAAAATATACTGAGGGTGGCTTATAAAAAGCCAAAGTATTGCATAATATTATCAGAATCAGAATGTGCAGAAATAACGAGTGAACCATTATCAACAGGATTAATAAAGAATTTATTGTAACGACTCAGCCTTGAGATAAATCTCAAGGCTGAAAGCTAAAGTCTGCTAAAGCAGACTGAAAAAAAATTGACTGAATTAGCTGGATTTTAGCTGGCTTTAGCCTGCTTGAGCTTTCAGCCTTGAGATTTATCTCAAGGCTGAGTCGTTACAGAATTTATTGTTAAACAATTTGGCAGATTGATCTCTCCAATAGATAACTGATAAAAGGATTAATATGATGCAAAGAGTGACATTACATTCCCATGTAGGTTCAGATGGTATTTTACAATTGAAAGTCCCTTCCGATTTTACCAATACCGACTTAACCATTATCTTGACGGTTCAACCCGTTATGCCACCCAGAAAAATGTCTTCGACTTATAAAGACGAATCTGAGCCGACAATATTGGTTAACAAAGGGGGTATATTGATGGCAAGAGGCGAATTATTAGGTGACGTTAGCAACATCGTTCAGCAAGATCGTGAACGTCGTTTGGCTAAACTTATAGGCGAGGTGGATTTATGAGAACTGTTCTATTTGACACTTCAGCGTTGATAGCGGCATTGATTGAATATCACCCTCATAACATGCGTGTTTTACCCTGGCTACAACAAGTAAAAGAGGGTAAAGATACTGGGGTTATTTCAGCGCATTCGCTGGCTGAACTCTACACAACGATCACGACTTACCCTATTAAACCCCGTATTTTCCCCAAAGCGGCTCAACAATTAATACAGCAAAATGTCCTTGATGTCTTTAAGGTGATCACTTTGTCTGAACAAGATTACATGAGTGTTATCAACCACTTATCTGAATCAGGCATTATTGGTGGTGTTATTTATGACGCTTTAATCTTAAAAGCAGCCATAAAAGCTAACGTTGATTACGTTGTGACACTAAACGAAAAAGATTTTAAACGAGTCTATCCCGATTTTGCGGATAGGATTATTTCTCCTTGAAACATTGATGAACCTATCCCACTATTCAATTAATGGTAAAAAATGAATAAAAATCTCCTGATTTTTGAGAAAAAATGAGCGTCAAGAAATCCGATTTTTTCAAAAAATCGGATTTCTAAAATTAAAAACGAATAGTGGGATAGGTTCATGGTAGGCAAGATGCTCAATGCCATTAAGTTAATGGCAAACACACAGCCCCTACAAAACCCCGTAGTTGTAATGGGCGAACCTGTGTGTTCAATCTGGCTTAACTTAGTTATTTAAGCTATTATATTAATTTGCACAATTTATAGACTAAACTATGACACGATTTATCTTTATTACAGGCGGAGTCGTCTCCTCACTTGGCAAAGGTATCGCTTCCGCCTCTTTAGCAGCCATTCTTGAAGCGCGTCAACTGAAAGTGACGTTAGTTAAATTAGATCCCTATATCAATATTGATCCTGGAACAATGAGCCCTTTTCAACATGGCGAAGTGTTTGTCACTGATGATGGAGCAGAAACTGATCTGGATTTAGGGCATTATGAACGCTTTGTGCATACCACAATGGGGCAACATAATAATTTCACCACAGGGCGTATTTATGAAAATGTCATCCGTAAAGAGCGACGTGGCGATTATTTAGGCGCGACTGTACAGGTGATTCCCCATATTACTGATGAAATTAAACGTTCCCTTCTTAAAAGTACAGCTGGGTTTGATGTCGCGATGGTTGAAATTGGTGGCACAGTCGGGGATATTGAATCTTTGCCCTTTTTAGAAGCAATTCGTCAATTGGGTAGAGAATTAGGGCATCAAAGGGCATTATTTATTCATTTAACTTTAGTACCTTATATCCCCTCCGTCGGTGAACTCAAAACGAAACCCACTCAGCACTCGGTTAAAGAATTGCGCTCTATTGGTATTCAACCTGATATTTTGCTTTGTCGCTCAAGCCGCCCTTTACCTGATGGGGATCGGCAAAAAATTTCTCTGTTCACCAGTGTTGATGAAGCCGCTGTGATTTCAGTCGTCGATGTTGACTCAATTTATCGCATTCCTTTACTATTGCACGAGCAATTACTGGATAAAATTATTTGTGATAAATTCCAATTAGATATGCCCTCGGCTGATCTGTCGGATTGGAAAAAAGTGTTGACGGCGATAGATAATCCTAAACATCATGTTAAGGTGGCGATTGTTGGAAAATATGTTGAATTAACAGATGCTTACAAATCTCTCACCGAAGCATTGATTCATGCTGGCATACAGACAAGCACCCACGTCAAGATTATCTATATCGACTCTGAAGAGATTGAAACAGAAGGGACCGATTGTTTAAAAACCGTCGATGCGATTTTAGTTCCAGGCGGTTTTGGTGAACGCGGTATTGAGGGCAAAATCAGCGCAGCACAATTTGCACGAGAAAACAATGTGCCGTATTTAGGCATTTGTTTGGGATTACAAGTGGCGGTGATAGAATTTGCGCGTAAAATAGGCTTGGAAAAGGCACATAGTACCGAATTTGATCCCAACACACCTCATCCTGTTATTGCCCTCATTACCGAATGGATGACAGAAACAGGAGAAGTCGAAAAACGCGATGGAAATGCAGATAAAGGCGGCACAATGCGTTTAGGAGGACAAACCTGTCATTTAATGAGAGGAACTAAAACGGTTGAATTATATGGAAAAGAGCATATCCGGGAACGTCATCGTCATCGTTACGAATTTAACAATAATTATATGGGCATGTTGCGCCAAGCGGGTTTAGTCTTTTCGGGCTTATCTGCGGAAGGTGAACTGGTTGAGGTGATAGAAAATAGTCATCATCCTTGGTTCATCGCCTGTCAATTCCATCCTGAATTTACTTCAACTCCCCGTGATGGACATCCGTTATTTTCTGGTTTTATTCGCGCGGCTTATACGCTAAATTGTTGAAACAACTGGATATTTTATAATATTTTTCCTTCGGAAATCGGAAATACTCAGGGCAACCATAAAGGATTGCCCCTACAACAATATTTTTTGGAGGTGACTAAATTGCTGAATGCCAAATCTGAAGGTTTGGACTCCAAAATACGTCCAAATCTGAAGGTTTGGACTCCAAAATACGTATCTCGTTCCCAAACTCTGTTTGGGAATGCCTTCCACGACGCTCTGCGTCGTGTGCTGGAACGAGGAGCGTCCATGAATGGGTTCCCAAACAGAGTTTGGAAACCAGAAACAGAGTTTGGAAACCAGAAAACCAGAAACGTTGAATTTCAAAATAAATGACTCAAAAAACGATCAGCATTTGGATTAAAGCAACCCGCCCTCAATTTTTCACCATTATTATTTTGCCGATTTTATTAGGTACAGCGATAGCAAACCATTTGCAGGGCGTATTTTTACCTTTCTACTTTTGCGCCGCGCTCGTTGCAGGACTTTTCACTCACGCAGGTATTAATGTCATCAATGATTACTTTGATCATCTCAACAAAGCGGATGATCTGAATAAAACGCCGCTCACCCCATTTGCGGGTGGCAGTCGTATGATTCAAAAAGGGATTTTATCCGCAAGAGAAACCTATCATTATGGCTTGTTACTATTAAGCATTGCAGTAAGCATCGGCTTATTTTTAGTCTGGGCGCGGGGATTGCCCCTATTATGGATAGGGCTGATAGGTGTATTATCTGGTTATTTCTACTCCGCACCCCCGTTTTCATTTCATAGTCGTGGGATGGGCGAAATGTTAGTCGGTTTGAATTTTGGGGTGTTAGCGGTATTGGGAGCCTACTATGTGCAAACGCAAACGCTCAATTTAACCACCATCATAGCCGCATTGCCGCTCACAGGTTTAGTTGCTGCGATTTTGTATCTCAATGGATTTCCAGATTTCGTAACAGATAAACAGGCAGGTAAAAATACATTAGTCGTCCATTTAGGAAAAAGAGTACCCATTTATATCCTTTTAATATCGCTCAGTTTCATCGCTCTCATTATGGGAGTGATATATCACTATTTACCCTTACTGAGCCTTTTCAGCTTATTCACTTTACCGCTCGGATTTAAAGCGATAAAAACGCTATATGCTCATTATGAAGAAGAACCAACAAAACTCATTCCCGCAATCAAAAACACGATTATGCTCCATACGTTAGTGAGTGTGTTTTTAATTCTAGGGTTTATCGTTTAACTATGCGAATTAAGAGTAAAAAATGGAGTCCAAACCTTCAGATTTGGGCGTTTTGAGGAGTCCAAACCTTCAGATTTGGGCGTTTTGAGGAGTCCAAACCTTCAGATTTGGGCGTTTTGAGGAGTCCAACGCTTCAGCGTTGTACTCCATTTCAAGCACAAAGCTAAAGCGTTGTACTCCATTTTAAAATGATAGCGTTTCCCGATTGAATAGCAAACGCTTAAACAAAATAAGTTGTTGATTTTTATATTAAAACTAATTCACCATTAACAATTCACCATTATATTAAAATGATTACGTTACGCAACATTTCTCTTCAGCGTGGAACAAAATTATTATTTAATCAAGTCAATTTTACCCTACATTCCACACAAAAAGTCGGCTTTATCGGTGCCAATGGCTGTGGTAAATCCAGTTTATTCGCTTTGCTATTGGGCGAATTGCATCAAGAAGCGGGTGACGTTGAATTACCGCATCATTTAACTGTCGCGTTTGTGGCACAGGAAATGCCGGCGATTTCAAAGCCCGCCATTGAATATATTTTAGATGGCGATAAAGAATTACGCAAAATCGAAGCAAATTTAGTTGCCGCGCAGCAAGCCGGTGATGGTATGCGTGAAGCGCGTATTCATGCACAGTTTGACACGATTGATGGTTATACGGCAAGGGCACGGGCGGCACAACTCATGCACGGTTTAGGTTTTGCTGTCAGTCAAAATGAAAAGCCGGTGAATGAATTTTCGGGTGGCTGGCGAACACGCTTGAATTTAGCACAAGCCCTCATGTGCCGATCCGATTTATTACTCTTAGATGAGCCAACGAATCATTTAGATTTGGATGCGGTTTTATGGCTTGAACAATGGTTAAAACATTATCAAGGCACTTTGCTCTTGATTTCCCATGATAGGGATTTTTTAGATAATGTGGTTAATTCCATTGCCCATATTGAGCGACAAAATGTCACTTTGTATTCGGGAAATTATGACGCTTTTGAACGTCAACGCGCTGCCAAGTTAGCATTACAAGAAGCCGCCTATAAAAAACAGCAAAGGGAAGTCGTTCATATACAATCATTCGTTGATCGTTTTCGCTCTAAAGCGACAAAAGCAAAACAGGTACAAAGTCGTATTAACGCTTTGGCGAGAATGGAAAAAATCGCACAGGCTCATGTTGATTCGCCCTTTCATTTTGACTTTAAGCCACCAGAAAAAACACCTAATCAGTTGATTTATTTAGATAATATCAGTTTTGGCTATACAGAAACGCCCATTCTTGAACAAATCACATTGCAGATAACCGCCGGTTCACGCTTTGGATTATTAGGTCCTAATGGGGCGGGAAAATCAACTCTGATTAAACTGTTGGCGGGCTTACTTAAACATCAAGAAGGAGAATGTACATTGGGGGACGGTTTACAAATGGGCTATTTTGCCCAGCATCAATTAGAACAATTATGTGATGAAGATAGCCCGTTACAACATTTACAACGCCTAGATTCTCAAGCGACTGAACAATCATTGCGTCAATTTTTAGGCGGATTTGATTTTATCGGGGATATGGCATTGGCACCGGTTGCGCCATTTTCTGGCGGTGAAAAAGCGCGTTTGGCTTTAGCGTTATTAATCTGGCAACGCCCTAATGTCTTATTATTAGATGAACCGACGAATCATTTAGATTTGGAAATGCGTCACGCGCTGACTTTAGCGTTAACGGATTACACCGGTGCATTGATTATCGTCTCCCATGATCGCCATTTATTACGCACGACGACGGATCAATTACTCTTAGTCGCCAATAGGCGGGTGATAAATTATGAGGGCGATTTGGCGGATTATGGGCAATGGTTAGTTGAGCATCGGGCAGCGCAACGCGGATTGAAAGAGGGCGTTTCTGTTCAAACGATGAGTCGTTCAGAAAAAAAACGGGTGGAAGCGCAACACCGCGAGCAACGTCGCTCCTTACAAAATCGCCTAAAAAAAGTTGAAAAAGCCTTAGATAAACTCATAAAAGAAAAATCGGCTATTGAAGCGGTGTTGGCTGATCCCAAAACTTATGATAAGAAAGACAATATAAAAGAAACTGTGCGTCAACAGGCAGAATTAACGGCGCAATTACAAGAGACTGAGGAAAGCTGGTTAGAAATCACTGAAGCGTTGGAAAATTTATAGGAACTGTCACAAAATAACTCAGGGCAACCACAAGGGATT
>JAGLHR010000200.1 GCA_023143415.1 Thiomargarita sp.
TACGAAAAAACCATTTAAATCAAACACTTAAATACTTATGACTAACGATGAGAGTTCTAGCTTGGGAACGCCTGTTGCGACGCTCCGCGTCGCGGGACGCAGAGCGTCCCTGAATGCGTTCCCAAGCTGGAGCTTGGGAACGAGAGAAATTCTGATTCAGAACAAAAAAATCGGATTTCTATACGAATCGCCAAAGCTAAAGCATTCGAGGTTTGAGTTTTTTTTCAAAAAACTCAAACCTCGAATGTACTCCATGGCGAATAAAGAAATTCTGATTCAGAACAAAAAAATCGGATTTCTATACGAATCGCCAAAGCTAAAGCGTTGAACTCCAATACCTCTAGCGTTGGACGGAGAATTACATCGCTGGCACTTTAGACTGCAAAATATGTTCTACCAAATGTTGTACGGTGACATCCATCACTTCTAAGAGCGGCGCTGGCCAAATACCAAATAATAAGACAGCAATGGCTAAGACGCTCAAAATCAATGTCTCGCGCCCTCCGATGTCTTTTAGGCTGGCGACGCTGTCTTTGGTAACTGCGCCATATATCACCCTTTTTATCATCCATAGGGTGTAGGCGGCTCCCAAAATCATAATAGTGGCAGCACCGAAGGCTATCCAGAAGTTGGCTTTGAATGAGGCTAGGATGATTAAGAATTCGCCGACAAAGCCAGAAGTTGCGGGTAAACCGGCGTTTGCCATGGCAAATAGTACGAAGAATAGGGCAAAGCGGGGCATGACATTGGCAACACCGCCGTAGTCAGCAATTTGGCGACTGTGAAGGCGTTCATATAGTACCCCGACACAGAGGAATAATGCGCCTGAGATAAAGCCATGTGAAATCATTTGCACCATGCCGCCTTCTATTGCCATGACAGCTCCATCAATTGAATTTGTGTTCTTGTAAATCATAAATCCAATGAAAAAGCCTAATGTGGCAAATCCCATGTGGGAAATAGATGAATAGGCAATGAGTTTTTTCATGTCTTTCTGCACGAGGGCAACAAAGGCAATATAGATAATGGCAATGAGAGAGAGGGCGATAATTAGCCAGTCAAATTGATTGCTGGCATCAGGTGTAATTGGTAAGCTAAATCGAAGGAAACCATAGCCGCCCATTTTCAACATAATGGCGGCCAAAATCACGGAGCCGCCTGTCGGTGCTTCAACGTGGGCATCGGGCAGCCATGTGTGTACTGGCCACATGGGTACTTTGACCGCAAATGCGACTAAGAATGCGAGGAATATCCACTTTTGCGCCTCTAAGGAAATCGGTAGCGTGTGGTAATCTAAAATGCTAAAGCTATCGGCTTGAGAATAGAGGTACAATAGTGCGATCAGCATCAACACCGAACCAAAAAAGGTGTAGAGAAAAAATTTAATCGTTGCATAGACGCGCCGAGGGCCACCCCAAATACCAATAATGAGAAACATGGGTATCAGCATGGCTTCCCATAATACATAGAATAGAATGGCATCTAAGGCTGAAAATACGCCGATCATCAACCCTTCCATGAAGAGAAATGCCCCTAGATATTGTGCGGGTTTATACTTGATGGTTTCCCAGCCCGCTAATACAACTAACACCATAGTGAAAGTGGTTAATATAATCAAAGGCATGGAGATACCATCTATGCCTAAATGGTAGTTGATACCAAAAGCGGGTATCCAAGACAGTTTTTCGGTGAACTGCATGTCAGCAGTTGTCGGATCAAACAAAAAATACAGTATTAATGACAAACAAAATGTCAGCAAAGAAACGGCTAACGCAATAGGGCGAGCAGTAGTAGCTTGTTTGTCTCCAATAATGAGTATCCATAAGCTGCCCAAAATGGGTAGCCAAATTAATACACTTAGTAATGATAAATCAGTCATCTCAGTTATTAGTTATCTGTTATAGGAGTCCAAAGTTTGGATTCTGCCAAATTCAAAAACGATTTTCCGAGACATCAAAATACCTCAGTTGCAGATAGTGATGCAAAGTTCGTTTCATTATAGACTAATTAAGGAATGTGCATGAAATAAATTCCACCATGTTGAATCAGACTAGTTGTTGAATCAGACCTGACAGGTTTCCAAAACCTGTCAGGTCTAGTTCAGGTATTCGAGGTTTTCGTTTTTTTGAAAATTAAAGCTCGAATCGACTTGAAACGACTAATCAATTTTCAATTAAGCATCAAGCACTTCATGGAGCCTTTTCATCGCCTCTTCAAGATTTTCCATGCTTGTTGCGAAGGAAATCCGTACATGACCAGAGGCGCCAAAGGCAGAACCTGGAACTAAAGCCACTTTTGCTTTTTCAATTAAAAATTCGCTAAATTCAACATCTGTTTTAATGCCTAAGCGATCCATAACCCCTTGCATGTTCGGAAAAATGTAAAATGTGCCTTGACTGGGCAAACAAGCAACGCTGTCAATTTTGAGTAAAGACGCTAATACAAAATTATGCCGCTTTTTAAAAGTGGCGACCATTTTTTCAATGAAAGACTGATCACCTTCAAGGGCGGCTAGGGCAGCATATTGGGATATCGACGTTGGGTTAGAGGTACTTTGCGACTGAATTGTTTTCATTTTTTGTATCAGTCGCTCAGGTCCACCAGCATAACCAATACGCCATCCCGTCATCGCATAAGCTTTGGATACTCCATTGAGTACGAAGGTACGATCATACAAATCAGGACACATATTGAGGATATTTTTAAAAGGTGCGCCTTCCCACAAGATATGTTCATACATATCATCAGTGACTACCATCACTTTGGGATAACCTTTCAAAATCGCTCCTAATTCGGCTAATTCGTCAGGCGTATAATGTGTTCCTGTCGGATTGGACGGACTATTCATGATAAATAGTCTGGTTTTCTCCGTCATCGCGGCTTCTAATTGTTTAGGCGTAATTTTAAAGCCTTGTTGGATGCCACCACTGACAATCACAGGTGCTGCACTTGCTAACTTGACTATATCAGGATAAGAAACCCAGTAGGGGGCAGGAATAATCACTTCATCCCCAGGATCGAGCAGTGCTTGCGCCAAATTATAAAAGCTCTGTTTGCCCCCACATGAAACCAGCACTTGTTTCATCTCATATTTGAGTTGATTATCCTGGGCAAATTTTTTGATAATCGCTTGTTTAAGTTCGGGAATACCATCAACAGGCGTATATTTCGTGTAGCCCTTATTCAGGGCATCTACAGCCATTTGTTTAATATGGCGTGGCGTATCAAAATCAGGCTCACCTGCCCCTAAGCCGATAATATCATGCCCGGCGGCTCGCATTTCAGCGGCGCGAGCAGTTACTGCTAATGTTGGTGAGGGTTTAATGGCTTGAACACGCCTTGCAATTTGTAAATTCATAATTCTATTATTGACTTGGTAATTTTACTTTAATATATTTTACTTTAATATTAAAAAAAATCACACTGAAAATCCGTCAAATTTTAGAAATTCCCAAAAAAACGTCCAACATTTTAGCTTTGGCTCATTTTCGTTTAAAAGTTTTGGATGTTATTAAAGCCTCATTCCTTAGAATCCATTTCCATCAAACGTGGCATCATTTCAACGAAGTTACAAGGGCGAGTTCTGTAGTCCAATTGTGCTTGGAGGATTTTATCCCATCCCGTTTTACAGGCACCTGATGAACCTGGTAAGCAAAAGATATAAGTACCATTAACAACACCAGCTAATGCACGAGAATGTAAACTTGATGTTTTAATTTCTTCATAAGAAATTGTACGAAATAATTCGCCAAAACCTTCAAGTTTTTTATCTAATAATGGTTTAATCGCTTCAGGCGTACCATCTCTACCTGTCACTCCTGTACCACCTGTTGTAATAATCACTTGAATGTCTGGGTTAGCGATCCAAGCAGAAACGATAGCCCGAATTTGATAAATATTATCAGGTACAATAACTTTATCGGATCGATGATGCCCTTCTGCCGTTAAGCGTTCAACAAGGATTTTGCCTGAAGTATCATTTTCTTCAGTGCGAGTGTCTGAAACGGTGAGAATAGCAATATTTAAAGGGATGAATTTTCGTGCTTTCATAACCTTTTTATTTCTTCAATGTTGTTAAGTTTCGGGGTACACGTTTGAAATCAAACCTCGAAAGCAAATATTTTATGGTGAAAAACTCAATTTAGAGGCTCTTGCAAAACTCTGAAAATGCCATTTTTTTAGACAAGTTTAAACTTAAAATATAATAAAAACAAACAGTTACATATTTTTTACTTGAGTTTTGCAAGAGGCTCTTTTTATAGCTCAATTCATTTTTAATCATTCAAATTATGACTATCCCCAACATATTAACATTATTGAGAATTATCCTAATCCCTGTTTTTGTAAGCACGTTTTATCTGTCTTGGGCAGGTGCCAATGTATTAACCACTTCAATCTTTGCCCTAGCCGCCATTACCGACTGGTTTGATGGCTATTTAGCAAGACGCTGGAATCAAACATCCGCTTTTGGCGCATTTTTAGATCCCGTTGCTGATAAATTGATTGTGGCTACTGCTTTAGTCTTTCTTGTACAAGTTCATCATGATCTTTGGATGGCAATTCCTGCGGCAGTGATTATTGGGCGTGAAATTACTATTTCTGCATTGCGCGAATGGATGGCGGAAATTGGACAACGCGCTAAAGTCGCCGTTTCAATGATCGGCAAAATAAAAACGACTGCCCAAATGACTGCATTATTATTACTGCTTTATAATGAACCCTTTTTAGGCTTGCCGATTTATGAAATCGGTTTTGTGTTGTTATATCTCGCTGCGATTTTAACTTTATGGTCAATGATTGTTTACTTGCAAGCTGCTATACCAATCTTATTACAAAATGACAAGTAAGCTGCATGGACATAATGGGTTGCATAAAATAACTGAGTCAATTTACGCTAAAATTCAAACATTCTTAGTGTCCATCCGGAAACTGTTTTGAAAATCCCAAAGCTGAAGCGTTGGACTCCAAATAATGGGCATCTTGGAGTTCAACGCTTTAGCTTTGGAGGTGTTTCCGGATGGACACTATTTATATGCAATCCTTGTAGTATAAAAACTAAAGTCGAGGCGAAAGTTTTTTTGAAGAAAAAACTTTCGCCTCGAAACTTGGTTTCTTGAAGTATAAACTTTATTGTAACTATTCACCCCAATGATTACAAAAGAACCAATAACTACAAGGATTGTATATAAGAAAGGATTGGATCGAGGTGATGCTCGTTTTTAATCCCTTCTTATATACAATCCTTTTAGCGTTTTTAATCCCTTCTTATATACAATCCTTGTAGTTATTGTTAGAATACGAAAAACTTGATGATCGAGTTATAGAGTTTTTTGAGAAGAGAAGAATAGGAAGATCGTAACGAGACTAAATTTTTATATATTTCTCGTTCCCAAACTCCGTTTGGGAATGCAGGTATCGACGCCCTGCGTTGTACAACTTGTCTGATGCAGAGCATCAATGAAGGCATTCACAAATTCGAGGCGAAAGTTTTTTTGAAGAAAAAACTTTCGCCTCGAAACTTGGTTTCTTGAAGTATAAACTTTATTGTAACTATTCACCCCAATGATTACAAAAGAACCAATAACTACAAGGATTGTATATAAGAAAGGATTGGATCGAGGTGATCCTCGTTTTTAATCTCTTCTTATATACAATCCTTTTAGCGTTTTTAATCCCTTCTTATATACAATCCTTGTAGTTATTGTTAGAATACGAAAAACTTGATGATCGAGTTTTCTCGTTCCCAAACTCCGTTTGGGAATGCAGGTATCGACGCTCTGCGTTGTACAACTTGTCTGATGCAGAGCATCAATGAAGGCATTCACAAATAGAATTTGAAGCGAAAGTCTTTTCTTCAAAAAAACTTTCGCCTCGAAACTTGGTTTCGAGAAGTATAAATTTTATTGTAACTATTCACCCTTGAAATCAATTCAAGCAAGAAATTATTCTTTACGACTATATAATAATTGAGTAATTTGCTCGGAGACTAAACCAATCAAAAAAATTAGAACCGAGGTGATAAAAAGTAAAACGCCCATATTGGTAAAACGTCCACCCATTGTGTAAGTGTAAGTATAGTAACCCAATCCCATCGTAAAAAATCCGAGACTGAACGCGCCAAATAATTTTAAGGGCGCGTACAGCGTACCGATTTTGAAAATAATCAGCAAAAATCGCACACCGTCGCGCAAAAGTTTTATATGACTTTGACCAATGCGTGTATGTGCTACGATGGGAATATAAGCAACACTATAGCCTGCGCGGAAAAAAGCCATCGTAATCGTCGTGGGATAGGAAAACTCATTTGGGAGTAGATAAAGAAACTCTTTAAATTTATCTGCCCTCACTGCGCGAAAGCCAGAAGTTAAGTCTGCAATGGGATGCCCCACCATCCAACCGGCGAACCAGTTATAAAAGCTATTTGCACAGAATCGCCCAAAACTGGCTTGTGACTTCGCGCCCCGCGCCCCGACGATCATATCATAGCCCTGCGCCAATTCTGCTAATAACCTTTTAATATCTTGGGGATCATGTTGTCCATCAGCATCCATAAATACCAAGTAATCTCCTTTGGCGGCGCGTACTCCACTTTTGATGGCAGCACCATTGCCCTTGCTATAGGGGTGGCGAACGACTTTTGCGCCCGCTTGCGCGGCAATTTCTGCCGATTCATCAGTAGAGCCGTCATCGACGACGATAATTTCAGCGTCGGGGTAATGCGTTTTTAACTGCGTTAAAACGGGCTGCAAACTTTGGGCTTCATTGAGACAGGGTAAGATTATGCTTAAATTTTCTGAATTAATTTGAGGTGTGATTGTCATTTTCTTGAAATAGATGAGTACAACGAATTGACGAAATTAACGAATGGAAAATACACGAGTACAACGAATTGACGAAATAAACGAATGGAAAATACACGAGTACAACGAATTAACGAAATAAACGAATGGAAAATAAAGAAACGTCGAATAGAAAGATCGTAACGAGACTAAATTTTTTCAAAAAAACGTTAGCCTCGTTGATAAAAATTCGTTTATTTCGTCAATTCGTTGTACTCTTCGTTGTACTCTCCATCAACTTTCGTATTATCTTTTCGCCCCGCTTTAAATCCTCAAGATAGACGACATCTGAAAGGAGATTCAAATTTGCCCGTATTTTAGCAATTTCCTCCAATGCTTCTACATACCTGTCTTCCATTTGTAACCACAGGATTCGTTGAAATTGTAGATTTCGATTAGGGGCTAACGATAATGATTTATCCGCCATGTCTATGGCATCATTGTATTGCCCTTTGATACTATAAAAAATAGCATAAAGAAGATAGAATTTGTCTCTGTAAGTTGTGGCAAGCATTGAACTTTCTACTGCTGTTTTAAGAAGCGTGTTGATTGTTTTTGGATTCAAATGTGTACATTGTTCCTTAGCATGTAGATCCAAGATGGATTTTAAAGCATTGAAAGTGGCATTGTCCCCTTTACTGGTTTTAAAACGCTGTATCACCTTTTGCATATCTGGTAGTGGAATATTGGCACTGACACAAGTTGCTGCGTGTAACCAAATGGCATAAGGACCTGAATCTTCTGGAAAAGCGGTTACCATGTGCCGATAATATTCTAGCGTTTTTTGTTCATTACCCAGACTCAGTGAAGCAGCGGCGGCTTGGGCTTGGGCGATACGTGAATAGGGGTGTTCTTCCGCCCAAACCATTGTTTGCACCAAAGGCTTGCTCCATAAATCCGTTTCTAACCAAGTTACTAGACTAAACAGGAGCAGATATAAAGCGGTGAATGAAATAGCGGCTTTGCGTAAGGAAGCTACTTTCATACGATCAAATATCCAAAGAATAGCATAAACGCTCGCAAATAATATCCCTAGCATGGGTAAGTAATTACGATGCTCAAAATACAGCATCAATCCAATAAAGCTGGATTCTAAAATATGCCCCGCAAAAAACCATAAAACCGCTAATGCGAATACGGGATATTTTTTACGCCAAAACAATCCTGCAAAGAACATCAGCATAGTAAATCCGACTGCAAACAGAGTTGTTATCGGCGTTAATAAACTATGTGAAATGCTAAAATCATCATGGAATAAGCCGTAATATTGTGGGCGTGGTATTAAGATTTTAAAGAGATATTCAGAGAGTATGCGTGTTTCTGTGAGTAAACGTTCTCCAAGAGTAAAATGGCGAATTTCATACCCTTTCAATAAGTTATCAAAATGTAAGATAAAATAGGAGGCGAGTGCCAGTAATGGGAGGTATAAAAATACCCAACTCCACATTTGCCAATAGCGTGGTTTGGGTAGTGAACGCAAAATAGTCGCTTCTAAGACTAAGACATATAAAACGAGTAATACCCCATTTTCTTTACTCAGCGTTGCTAGTATTCCGCCCAATCCAATCCCGATGGAAATCGAAATCCAAAAAGCCGTTGGGGTTAAACGCCCTTGTGCAAATTGATAACGACTTCTGACATAAATCAATAATGCCGCTAGGGTAAAAAGGGCGGATAATTCTGTCATACGTTGTATGACGTAAAGTACCGTTGATACTTGAAAAGGATGTAATAGCCAAAGTGAAGTGGTGAATAATGCCAGCAATAAAGCACGCTTTTCTGGTAAAGCCATAATGCGTGTGATATAGAGGAGCAGCCAAAATATGAGACATCCATTGAGTAAATGAATCATTAAGTTGACATATTTTAAGTACCAAGCAAAGCTGGCATTATGTGCTTGTAAAGCAAAGGTAAAGAGTGAAACAGGGCGCCCAAGCCGACTTGAAATGCCCTCAGTGCTAAATCGCACGATTTCAGTCCATTTGTCGGTACTTTGATTAATATGTTCCAAATTTTCCAGATTATGGGAGTCGTCTAGCAGGAATGTACCTTGTAACCCAGCCCAATAAATCCCGGCTGTTCCTATCAATATAAGAAAAAAAAGGCTGGCTATTGTGAGTTGGAAGCGAGTATATGAGTTGGTTTTATCCATGTGATTTTATTCCTTTAGGAATTTTAGGAATGAAACAAAAATAACTTGTACAAAGTAGCTCGAAAGCTCGAAATTTTCACTCTTTTTTTGTTTGAATCAGAATTTTCAGAATTTGAGAATTTTCAGAATTAAAACTCATGAGGTTTTAAATTCTGGTAACTACTCAGTCTTAAAGCGTTGTACTCCAAGACAATACGCACAAAGTTAATGTTGGATACCAATACGCACAAAGCTGAAGCGTTGTACTCCATTCACATTTCAAGGCGGAGTAGTTACCAAAAAACTTAAACCTCGAATTGACTTATGAGGTTTTAAATTCTGTTAATTCTTCCATTCTGAAAATTCTGATTATAACTATGGAAAATGATTTAAATCAATGAATTATAAAAAATTGTCCTGTACAAAACTTCGCAAGTTATTTTGCTACTGTTCCTTATTTTCTTCTAAGATTCTATTTTGCTTAATTTCATCAAATCTCTTTTTAAACTCAGATGCTAAACTTTCAAAAAAATTCAATTGCTCTGCATACAAACGACGCGATATCGGATTGAGTTCTTCACGCATCTGTTTGATATAAGAAAGGGCATCCTCAAAACGATTCGCTTTGATTAACCATAAAAGACGTTGCATTTTAAGTTGCGCTGTATCATTAACCGCAGCGGATTTTTCTGCCATCTGCACAGCCATATCATAATTTTTTTGACGCGCATAAAATTTGCCATAAATAAAAAAAATATCGTCTTGATAAAATGAACAGGTTGGATTTTTCAGCACGCTTTTAAATAGCCGGTGCATTGTTTTAGAGGATAAGCGATCACATTGATTGGCAGCAACTCGTCCAGCAATCACATTCAAAGCCGTTCCAACAGCAATATCAATTTTGCTGGTTTCTAAATGATGTACCACTTTCTCAATATCGGGTAACATCACCTTATCATCCATACAGACTCCCGTTAACCACAGCAAATAAGGACTCGCGTCTTGAGGAAAAACGTTGACCATTTGTCTATGGTATTTTTCCACTTGAGAGAAATCACCTCTGCTGGAAAAAAAAGCCGCCGCGTGTGATTGTGCATAGCGAGACAATGGTTTTTGTTCTGCCCACAGTACAGCCTGTATAAATGGTTTACCCCATAAATTCGTTTCTGAGTATGTGATAACTGGGGCGATACTAAACCATAATGCACTGAAAAAAATAGCCGCTTTGCGTAAATAAGAAGTCAATATCTGGTCAAATAGCCATAAAATACTGTAAATAACCGCAAACAATATGCCTAAACTGGGTAAATAATTACGATGTTCAAAAGCGATAACTAAACCAATGAAACTTGACTCCAAAATATGTCCGGCTAAAAACCACAAAACACCTAAAGAAAATAGGGGATATTTTCGACGTAAACCTATCGCTGCCATGAACATGATAACGATAAAACTCACCGCTATCAGCGTTGTTGCTGGTTTTAATAAATGATGAGAAATGGGAAAATCGTCCTGAAATAAGCTAAATGCTTGTGGGCGCGGGAATAGTATTTTGGTGAGATAATCTGAGAGTACCCTTGCTTGGGTGAGCAAACGTTCTCCCATTGTAAAATCGCGTATTTCATAAGCCCGCAATAGACTATCAACATGGGCGGCAAAATGAAATGCAAGTAAAAATAAGGGGAAGTAAAGGAAAACCCAAGACCAAACTCGCCAATAACGGGGTTTAGGTAATGTATGCAATACGGTGATTTCAAGTACAACGATATACAAAACAAGCAAGATACCATTTTCTTTACTGAGCGTTGCGAGTATCCCGCCTAAACCAACACCGATAGAAACCCAAAAAAAACCGGATTTAAGTTGCCCTTGTGCAAGGCGTTGGCGACCCTGCAAATAGACTAAAAGCCCTGCTAAGGTAAAGAGGGCTGACAGTTGAGTCATACGCTGTATAACGTATAACACGGTAGAAATTTGTAGCGGATGCCATAACCACAATGAGGCTGTGAGTAATGCCAGTAATAGACTACGCCTTTCAGGCCATTTCATCAGGCGCGTGAGGGAAAATATCAACCAAAAGATTAAACAACCATTCAGCAAATGAATCATTAGGTTGACATATTTAAAAGCCCAGGGATTAGAGGGCCAATTATGGGCTTGTAAAGCGAAACTTAACAGTGAGATTGGTCGTCCAAATTGGCTGGAAAGACCTTCAGTCACAAATTTACTGATGTCGTTTATGTTCTGAACGCTTGATAAATCTTCAAGGTTTGGGGAATCGTCTAATAAATAGGTACCATATAATCCTCCCCAGTAAAGCCAAACCGTGCATATCAGGATAAAAAAAAATGCACTTCCGAAAATGAATTGAGATGTTCTATTCATTAGTTTTCCAAAGTGACTGTTCCTAAAAAGTTATACAAAGTTACACATTTGTAGGTAATTCGCTCTCTGTTGATAATCAGGAAAGATTGCAACTAGAGTCCTGGTTGAGCAGTCCCAACCGATGTCGCTCAGTCCGTTCAAGCAAGATAGACTTTACCTTTTGATAAGGTGTCCAACGATCTATCTCCGGATCGTGAAGTCTTGCTAGAACGTTTCGCGCTGCATTCTCGTCAGCTTGTAACACCGCCCCGTCGAAACAGTTAAATGAATCTCCACTACGTTTTCCTTTCAGTATTCCATAACGGCTATCCATTTGCGAGGTATACGCACTATTGACAAGAATAACCGAAGAACCTCTTCGGCGAGATACTGTGTCTAATGCTCTTGCTATCACGCCTTTTGTCCATGCGGATAGTCTTCTGGTAACATTTTTTCCAAATCTTTTTCCAGCTATTGGTGAAGTTAAATCTTCAGCAGCAATAAATTCGGCTTTATCTATCAACTTGTGAGTAGCTTGATAAATAATATCTTGTACTTGGGATTTAGTTTTATTTGTTTGACGATTTAACTTTTTCCTACCCAAATTATTTTCGATAATATTCTGTTTCTTATGTGGTTTTTTATTGATTATCGCTTTTATTTTATTTCTCTTTTGATACTTGTACTTCAATTGGTCTGATTTTTGGGTTAATATTTTTCCCAACCCTTTACCATATTCTATTCCATCTGAATCCATGAATACTTCAGTATAACCTTTGTCTATTCCAACGGTTGCATTACCACAGTTTTTAGTTTCTTGAATGTCTATTGTGTAATGAACCGCCACTACTCCGTCGTTTAAAATAAGTCTTAAAGTGCCGCTTGGTGCAATATTTGTGTTTAATGGGATAGGTATGCGTTTGCCCTTTTGCAGACTTGGTATCTTTATCCAAGCACAACCACCCAATTGAAAAGTTGTATAATTGTCTGAACGTACAACTATCTGATTGTTAGTGTGATTACGCCCATGTTTCCAGTGTTTACGCATTAAACGCCGTAAATAATTATTATTAATCCATTGTTCTGATTTAAGTAATTTATAGAATTTAATTGGCTGCTTAGTTTTTTTATAAATAATTTTACGGAGTCTTTCCTTAGCTGCTTCACGATAAGCTTTAATATCACCAAAACTATCCCTAAGGGTTTCTTTCCACGCATTAGCTGATACTTTAAATTGGCGTTTTTCTTTGAGCCATTGGTCACGAATTTGACGATCATTTTTTATTGCTACTCCACTAATTGAGCCAAAATCATGCCAAACTACAGAACGAATGTTGGCTAATTGTTCAGCTTGTTGTGCAAGTTGTTCGTACTTGCCTTGGTTCAGATTTTTACTTTTTATAATTCGAGTTGCTTTCATCAATTATTGCCTTTAGTATATCAGTTTACCTTAAAGTGTCTCATCTTCTTAAGGTATTTGTTGAAACATCTTGCAAATTTTTGTAGTCGATTTTATTACTCATTATGAGTAACTATGGATATGTTTGTATAATTTTTAAGTAACAGTTAAATAGCTCTTTAGAAATAAAAAAAACCGCTCCTCTTAAAAAAAAGGAGCGGTTAAATAATTACAACAGTATTATTTTTCTCACGCCATTCGACTTATGCGAGCCGATTTACTGTCTACAGTTGGATGGCAAATATTTTTCTGCAAATTCTCCATCTTTCCCACATGTCCAGTTAGTGGTGGTTGTGGAAAAGCAAAGTTTCGCTACATCAGCAGGAGCAGCACTTATACTTTTATCCCTCATTTCGGCAGTGTAACACATACCAACTTGTTTAATGATCGAGGTATACTTACCACTCGTTTTACCGCCGATTGAAGCGATAACAGGAACATGGTCATCAAAACCTTTGGCACCCATATATTCTTGTGCAGGTGTCTTCAAACCCGCCATCAAACTCATCGCTTCAGCGACTTTCGATCTTTTCATGTAGTCAGTGTAAGCCGGGATAGCAACCGCAGCCAAAATACCGATGATCGCCACAACGATCATCAATTCGATAAGGGTAAAACCCTTTTGTTGTTTCATTATCAACATGATAGTTCTCCTAATTAATAAACAAAAAGTGATTTAAAAAACTTCACTTTTTCGTCAAGTGAAAGTTGCCTATCTTCTTAGCATAAGCTGTGCCAAACTCCATATCTTATTGATTTTTAAGGTTATTTTATAAATAGGTCGGTAATTTTCTGAAAAATAAGCTGAAAATGTGTTGAAACTCAACACATTTTTGCCCCAAAATGACCCCTTTTTTCAAAATTTTATTATTATAAATCAATAAGCTATAAGAAAAAAGTGTTGAGTTTCAACAGGTATGTGTTGAGTTTCAACACATTTTTCTCTAACTCAAGGATTGACGCGGTGAACCAGCCGTTTTTTTTTGCGACGATAACCTTATTTTTTATCAGGTTTTTATCAGGTGAGCAATATTGATTTTCTCAGAGATTTTCTCTGTATCCCCCTTAGTACAACGGATTAGCGGAATAAACGGATTTTTTGATTGGGGTTTGGTATTAGACTTTGTTAATTCAAATTCGCCACATTTGAATCAGAATTTGAGAATTTGAGAATTTTCAGAATTATTTAAGATAAATTATTGATTTTTCGGCTTTTTTTGAAAAATGTGAGTACAACGGATTAGGGAAATAAACGAATATTTCTATGATGGTTTTTAATTCGCTTATTTCGTTAATTCGCTGTACTCGGTTTTATTCTGAAAATTCTCAAATTCTCAAATTCTGATTCAAATGTGGGGGACATTTTTTCATTTTCTAACTCAAGGTTTGACGCGGTGAACCAGCCGTTTTTTTTTGCGACGATAACCTTATTTTTTATCTGGTTTTTATAAGGTGAGCAATATTGATTTTCTCAGAGATTTTCTCTGCATTACCCTTAGTACAACGGATTAGCGGAATAAACGGATTTTTTTTTGATTGAGTCTTGAAATTAGACTCTGTCAATTCAAATTCGCCACATTTGAATCAGAATTTGAGAATTTGAGAATTTTCAGAATTATTTAAGATAAATTATTGATTTTTTAGTTTGAAAAAAGTGAGTACAACGAATTGGCGAAATAAACGAATATTTCTATGATAGTTTTTAATTCGCTTATTTCGTTAATTCGCTGTACTCGGTTTTATTCTGAAAATTCTCAAATTCTCAAATTCTGATTCAAATGTGGGGGACATTTTTTCATTTTCTAACTCAAGGTTTGACGCGGTGAGCCAGCCGTTTTTTTTTGCGACGATAACCTTGCTTTTTATCTGGTTTTTATCAGGTGAGCAATATTGATTTTCTCAGAGATTTTCTCTGCATCACCCTTAGTACAACGGATTAGGGAAATAAACGGATTTTTTTTTGATTGAGTCTTGAAATTAGACTCTGTCAATTCAAATTCGCCACTTTTGAATCAGAATTTGAGAATTTGAGAATTTTCAGAATTATTTAAGATAAATTATTGATTTTTAGTTTGAAAAAAGTGAGTACAACGAATTGGCGAAATAAACGAATATTTCTATGATAGTTTTTAATTCGCTTATTTCGTTAATTCGCTGTACTCGGTTTTATTCT
>JAGLHR010000201.1 GCA_023143415.1 Thiomargarita sp.
GGTTCACTGAGAACGCCCGGGGTTTTATCCAACACCTTTTGGATGATCCTTTCCACTTTATGCGGATCGTAATCATAGCTAATGTTAATGTACATAGTAATGCGTACAATTTGATCAGTGTAAGTCCAATTGACAAAACCATTCGAGACCAGTTCAGAATTGGGTATCATGAATTCCTTACTATCACTTGTTTCGACAATTGTGAAGCGAATCCCAATTCTTTTAACTAAGACGCCATTATGATTGCTAACGTCTAGGATATCACCTGTTTTTACTGGACGTTCGACAAACAATAAAATTCCGCCGATAAAATTCTTGACCAGATTTTGCATACCAAAACCAACACCAACACCAATAACACCAGCAAACATAGTTAAAGCCGTTGGTTCTATGCCTATGATTTTTAAGGCAACTAATAGCCCAATGACAATCACTATATACTGTATAAATACCGATAGGCTATGGCGTATGCTGGTATCGGCAATGTTTAAATACCGATAACTGATCCGGCGGGACCAACTACCAAACCAAAATACCATCCAAATAATTAGGATGGCCAGTAACACATCAATCAGCAGGATTTGGTTGCCACCATCAAAAGTGACTAAGGCAAAGTGAAATACTTTCCCCACACTTTCTTTGATAGCAACATCTTCATACCAGCCCGTCAACCAAAGAAACATGATGACAGCCAATCCAAATAGAACTAAACCAAGCAAATTATGTATGAGGGGAATTAGGTATTCTGCCCATAGCGAACAACTCTCTCCTCGTTGTAAAGCCGAATTTTTCCATAAAGTAATTAAAAGATTAAGGAGTCCTTCGCCAATGAACCAACCACTCAATACCAGTAAAAATAGGCTCAAGTATTTAGCGATAGTCCAACCAAGAACCACATAGCCGGTTATTCCTAATATTGAGAGCACCAAGATGATTCCTGGCAATAATAAGGTAATAATATTAGTTCTCAGTCGCCAATAACCGTCGAGATGATTTAATATAAGAGCACGCACTCGCATAAATAGCGGTATTGTCAAAGCCAATAGAACCATGAATACACTATCAACCAAATCAAGCAGCTTTAAAGAAAGTTTACCTTCTGGCTCCTGATGTATTAAGCCAATCATGACAATCAAGAAACCTAATCCAATAATAGTCCAACGTATTTCCCGATGGAGCTTGCTCATCTCTTGGTATTTAGTGTCAGGCACCGATTGAGATAGTTTAACTTTGGGAATCAATAACAACCCAGACAAATTAATGAGTAGTTTGCTAACCAACCAAGCTAATAACAAAATCAAGGCAACAAAGATGCTTTGTTGATTCGGTTGCGCCAGCCAAATAAATAATAGAAATATTCCAGTGATAGCAATTTTTATCGCGTTTAACCGCCACAACTGTAACCAGAGCATGGCTTGTTCGACAAAACTACTGCGTTCTTTTAACCGAGCTAACCGTGGATACAAAGTAGATAGGAAAATGACAAAACTTAACCAAATTAGCGTAGCAATACCGATAATAAGCCAGCTTTGCTTGTTCGTTTGTTCAAATGCTTGTTTAAAACCGCGCCAAGCTAATTGCAATTGCTGGAACAAAAGAATGGGTACTGTACCGATTTCTACGAAAATGCTTTCCCATTCAGCCATATCGGAAGGCAATTGTCGTTGTCTCAATCGGGCACGGTAAGTATTTGTCGTATAAACTTCTTCAAGCAGCTTTTGTAGTTTTTCACCTTTTTTCAGCAGAAGCGGTATTTTATTCAATTCACGTTGCAAGCGGGCTTTAAGTTTGGTTAATAGCTTTTGAGCTTGGCTAAAATCTTGTGCCGATTGCCCGCTCAACGTGTTCGCCTGTTCTTTAGCGACGGCTTGTTGTTTTCCAAAAAAGGTGATTTTACTTTCCAATAGCGTTTGTCGAACTTGAATATCTTGAAGTTCGGTATCAAGTTCAGTAATAATGGCTTTGAGATTTTCAAATTGGCTTTGATAAACCTCCGTCGTTTCTTTATGTTCTTCAGCCGTTTTTTGCCACTGCTGAATTTGCTCATTAACATAGTTCGTTTTTGATTGGCGCAACGCCCGTTGTGCCAGTTCATTAGCTTCTTGAATTTGCATTTCAAGCAGATAACGCTGCGCAGAGTTTTCCGCCAATGCCGGTATCAATTCTAACTTTTGGCTTAGTTCAGTCGCCAAATTCAGATAACGTTGTTGCTCTTGTCGAATTTGTTTTGCTAATTCTTGTTTTTGCCGAACTTGATACACCACTTGTAATTTTTCGTTCCATTCGGTTGAAAGTGCTAAACGTTTCTTAGTTTGTTTAATACGACGTTGTTTAATATTAGGCCATTTTTTTTCTATTTCCAGCCGCTTTTTTTTCTGTTCAATGGCGTTTTCTAATACAGCAATTCTTTTCTCGTGTAATGGTTGTTGTTCTGATTCAACCGGTGGCGTTTTGCGGCGTTTTTCCAGTTTTTTCTCTTGTTCTGTAATATACTCAGATTGAGTTTCTAAATTGTTTTCCGCTGTTTGGCGTTCTAAGTCAAGTTTTTTTATCTGTACCTCAATTGATTGATTGTCCAAAGTCGCTTTTTCAGTTAGCTCTTTTAACATATCAAATGTCGCATCAGTTGTTTCCAATGCGGCAATTTTAGCCGGTAAATTTTTTTTAGCCGTTTCTAATTCTTCTTTGTGCTGTTCAAAAGCCTCTTGAGCGTGAACAATCGCCTGTTCTTGTTCTTTAAGCAAACGGTTTTTGCTTTCATTTTTCAATTGTCCTTGCCAATCTGTCGCAATAATGGCTTGTTTGAGCACGATCCCATTTTGAACTTTGAGCAGTTCAAGATATTGTTCTTCAATTTCAATCGCCTGTTTATGCAAGGCAATATCTGTCTGAACCAGAGAAATTTGTTGATTGTGAGCGACGGTGAGTTCGGCTTGCGGAAATTTGGTGAGTTCTTCTAAGGAAGTCTGTAATTTTGTCAGATTTGCAATTTGTTTATTCAGATTATCTTGAACCGTTTGGCGTTTTACCCGTAATTCTTCTACTTGTTGATTAGCAGCTTGTTGTTTCTGATCCACTTCTTCTAACATTTCGGGAGTAATTTTTTCAATTGTGACTAACTCTTCTGCGTTTTTCGAGAATGTTTGCTCTTCGGTTTGCAAAGCGGCACGATATGGTTCTAATGCGGCTTGGAGTTGATCGACGAGTGATTCCCGTTCTTCAAACCATTGCTGGGTTAGGGTTGTTGTTGAAACTGTTGGGTTATAAGCAGCTGTTGGTTCTGCATGAATAGGTAAACCAACAACACTTATCCATATAACTAAAACTGATAATTGAAATAAAACCATTTTTTAAATCTCTAAAATAGTGAGTACATTCGAGGCTAAAGTTTTTCTTCAAAAAACTCAAACCTCGAAACGAAATTTTAAAGCTAAACTTGACATTCGATGATCAAGTTTTTAGTCTTCTAACAATAACTAAAGGGCGTTTCTTGGAGTACAACGCTTTAGCTTTGTGCGTTTCACCCCACCCCTCGTTCCCAAGCTGGAGCTCTCATCGTTATACATAAGTATCTAAGTAATTGAAATA
>JAGLHR010000202.1 GCA_023143415.1 Thiomargarita sp.
CATTTTGGGTCGTTGTACTACCCAACGTTATCCCCGCAGAAGGGCTACTTATCGTCAGCGTTGCCGTTTCAGTCCCTTCCACGTCGCCATCATCAGCTATTGTGAAAGTGACTGTTCCAGTGGTTTCTCCATTGGCGATACTGATAGTTGTGCCACTCAAGGTATAATCGCTGGCATTGACACCCGTCACCGCTAAATTAACGGTTTGGTTTCCAGAAACGGCACTTGAAGCGGTCGCTGTGACAGTAATTGCGGTGGTGGCGGCTTCCGTACCCGCGTTAGCACTGACAGACAATTCTACATTGGGTATTATTGGTGGCGCAAAATCATTATCGGTGATATTCACTGATAAACTACTTGCTTCCGTGCCATTAACAACAAAGGTTGCACCATCATAATTCGCATCAACACTAGAAGCACTGAGACTAATCGTGCTGCTATGGTTGTTTTCTACCGTGCTGTCATCAACCGCAGTGACTTCCACAGTTTGAACCGTATTCCAATGACCATCGGTAAAGGTAAGCGTCTCTTTGTCAACAGTGGTTTGACTATCTGGTGAAACGGTAATGGTGACCTCATTAGTCGGTTGGGTATTTAGCACAACGTCAAAACTATCAGTTGCACCACCTTCTGTTACGTTGCTCCCAGAAGTTGGGGTAATTATTATGCTGGCATGATTGGGCAGTTCAAAGCCTATAATGAGGGGATCATGATCGGAGGCACGATAAGGATCAGCATTATACAGATTGGTTAGCTGTCCAGTTGATTTTGATTCTTCATTATAATCAATGGCTTTTGGTTCATCAGCATTAATATGCCATTCGGTTATACCGATTACTTTGGATGTCAAACTCGCACTGGCGAAGGCGTGATCAAGATAGCCTGCTTGCCCCTTATAAACATAAGAATAGGCATTTGCGCCAATGAATGTTTCCACTAAATCAGTATAGCCGGCATTTTTAATCGCGGTAATCGGTTCTTCTTTAGCGTAGGCATTGATATCGCCAATGATGAGAATATTGTCACCACCAGAAGTGGGATCGCTTGCTAACCAATTGGTCAAAGTATTCGCTGCCTGAATCCGTTCAGCATTCCAGCAACTTTGCCCATCATTTTTATTTTCATTAAGGCTACCATCACTTGGGCAACTGCCCTTGGCTTTGAAGTGGTTAACGACTACCGTCATTTGTCCGGCGGAAGAATTTTCCCTGAAAGTTTGAGCAAGAGGGGGACGGCGCGAATTAAAAGGGGGACTTGTTGTCGTCGCTGGCAGGTTAACTGGAGTGACTGTTTCAACACGGTAGATAAGAGCCACTTTTATTTCATCTGAACCAAGCCCAAAATCGGGGTGAATAAAAGTATAAGTTGTGCCAGCAGGCGCGGCAGCATTTAATCCATTCACTAAATCTTGAATGGCACTGTTTGTCCCATAGCCATCATTTTCCATTTCCATTAAACCAACAATATCAGCACCCATTGCTACGATAGCACAGATTATCTTGTCGCGTTGGCGGGTAAATTCTGAGGCAGTATCTGCACCGCGTGAAGTCGGGAAACCACTATCACCATCACCATCACCGTTGAAATAGTTCAACACATTGAAACTAGCCACTTTTAAAGTACCGCCTACAGATGCTGGTGTTGCTAAACGCGGATTGGCAGTAAATGTTGGCGTGCTAGTGGGATGGATGCCATATTTGCTAAAGCGATAAGTCAATACTCCAGTAATACCAGTCACGGTGTTGCCATTGCGTAATGTGTTAGTGGCACTGAGCTGTGGCGATGGAGTGATAATGGGCTCTGGATGAGTAGCCGTACTACCATCATCAATGATAATCCGGTTTAAGTCATTTTGGGCTTGAAGAGCATTGGCAGCAGTACCCGGCTCTCTCACATTGGTTGGATTGAACAAGCGTCCATTCGATAACGTAAATTGACCATAACGACCTAAATTGTAATTATCGCTAACTGTGAGCGTTTGCGGCAAATTCACCGACATTCCCTCAAAGCGTTCAAGAAAAGAAGCCGCAGCAAAAGGTAAATTGATTGTTGCTGGGGTAACGGTTGCGCCGCTATTGCAAATGGTCACATTGCTGATGTTTTTCAATTCTGTGAGTTCATGAAATTCATCAACTTCACCGGTGACACGCACGACATCGCCTACGCTGACATCGGTGCCATTTGGATTGTAAACGAAAATGCCTTCCGAGGTAAGCGAATCGCCGTCAACATTACTGTCTTCTTCCTGCACGAAAAATCCTTTTAACTGATTATCAGCTTGAAAGTCTCCCACAACTACAGCTTCAATGGTATGAGTATTGCCGTCTTCAAGACTTGTGGCCCCATTACCTTGAATGGTATGAATTTTTGTCGCATTACTACCACAACCATTATTGGTAGAGCCAATAGTAGCCGTCATCTTATTGAAATCATTAGCATTATTGTTAGTGTCTGTGGCATTAGGGAGACGAGCCACTGCTTCATCTGCTACTCCAGTGCTGTTTCCATCAGGTGCACCACCTCCACCAATTTGCACTTCGTCAATTATTATCGTTGTGGGATCCTTTAGTACAATGGTGATGTCATTGTTCATTGCCCCGCTACCTTTCACATTACCTAAAACTAAGTAGTCACCCTCAGCCGTATTGGTAAACTTGCCACCATTAAAAGCAATGTAGTTAGATACTTGAAACGCACCACTATTGGTTAAATCACTACTAATATCGGAACCATCATTCAGTTCAATTGTCCAATCGGTTAAATTTAACCCGGCAGTGGCAATATAGAGTTCTACCCATTCATCTATGTTTGATACATTGCCGTTACCTATTTCATCAGTGAAACCATTAGTACTCCAATCTTGTTGTGGATCGGTGACAATTTCATTAATCAATATATCACTGGGGTTGGAAGGAAGGGCTTGTCCAGTATTAAGACGACCAAAAGTGTTGGCAATTGCAGTGTTCCAAGTGAAGTCTTCATAATTCGTTCCTGTGCCGATCAATTGCAATGAGTGACCAATTGGCGTACTTGTATTACTTTCAGCTACCCCAATATCGGTACTCGTTCTGCCATTAGCGGCACCACCGCTGGCAGTGAAAATGCCCTCATAGCTCAGGAATTGGATAACAGTATTGGCATTATTAATCAACGCAATGCCATCCATATCGTTTTGTAAGCCGTTGTAGTTGACAATAATCACACCATAACCGTTCCCCATATCCGGGATCGTTCCACTCAACGTATCAGAACCCGATGGCTCTGCACTTGGTGTCGTATAGACAGCCTGATTGTTTCCATTGTAACGGATAATACGCCAATTAGTCATGTCAGTATTAGCTGGGCCAAATATTTCAATCGCCTCGCCAGTATCCGTACCAATATTATCATAATGAATTTCGTTGATAAAAACGGGGGTAGCCAATACTGAATTGCTTGTTAGCAAAAAGAGGTTAATGATATTTTTGGTTAGCCTTTTCATATTTTTACGCAAATCATATTTTTTCTTCATAATAATTACCCTTTTATTGTTGAATCAGACCTGACAGGTTTCCATTCGAGGCTAAAGTTTTTTCTTTAAAAAAACTTTAGCCTCGAAACCTGTCAGGTCTAGTTCAGGTCTAGTTGTATGATTTCATGAATGTACTCCATTCGCATTTCAAGGCTAAGTACAAAATTTGAAGCCCTGAATTATTGATAGTTTCATCTTACAAGAACTGGTATCATATTACAAGAACTATAGCATTTCCCTTTTGAGTTAAATACATATCTTGTAGGGGCAATCCTTTATGGTTGCCCTTTTTTTGTATTTCACCAAAACGAAAAACGCTATAGACAATAAATTTGATTTTGTTTATCGTTTTTTCAAATTATTGACGATTCAGGTTCAACCAAAATAGGTTGAAGTTTTCAAAAGATTGTGAGATTATTCATATAATAATGACAACTGATAACAAAAGAGGGCTATCATGCTAAAATTTCCCTACGGCTTCAGTGATTTTTATCTACTGAGGATGGAAAACTATTTTTATGTGGATCGAACTTCACATATCCGACTGATTGAAGAGGCAGGGCATCAACTGCTCTTCTTACGCCCCCGTCGCTTTGGCAAAAGTTTGCTGTTGTCAATGCTAGAAAATTACTACGATGTGGCAAAGGCAGATGAGTTTGATAAGTTGTTTGGGGATTTGGCGATTGGGCAAAATCCAACTCCAAAACATAATCAATATTTGGTGATGAAATGGGATTTTTCGATGGTGAATGCTCAAGGCAATCTGAATGAAATTCATCAAGCTTTACATGATCATATTAATGGTTGTATCGAACAATTTCAAGTTCAATATCAAAATTTATTAAATTATCACATCACTTTTAATCAAAATAATGCCATACGTTCATTCCAATCCGTTTTGGCGGCGATTTCGCAAACCCCTTATCGGTTGTATCTGTTAATTGATGAATACGATAACTTTGCCAATGAAGTGATGATGGGAAAGGGTGAAATCAATCCAAAGCGTTATAAAGCTCTGCTGTCTGCTGATAGTTCACTGAAAACATTTTTCAGAGCAGTGAAATCCGCAAGTAGTGGGCGAGGTTTGGAACGGGTTTTTATCACGGGTGTTTCTCCGGTTTTGATGAGTGATATAACCAGTGCTTACAATGTGGCGAAAAACATTTACCTTGAACCGGAATTTAACGATTTGTGTGGATTTAAAGAATCAGAGATTAAAACCGCCTTAACTCAAATTGTGAAAAAATGCGGGTTTGAAGAAGACAAAATCAAACCCACCCTGAGTTTGATACGCGCTTTTTATGATGGCTATTGTTTTAGTGAGTTTAGTTCCCAAGAGATTTATAATCCCACTTTGGCTCTCTATTTTTTTGACTCGTTTCAAAAAGATTGTCGATTTCCACATCGGATGTT
>JAGLHR010000203.1 GCA_023143415.1 Thiomargarita sp.
CGCTCTACCCACCCTACAAAAAACTATCCGAATTAGCAGGTTTTAGCCTGCTTTAGCTTTTAGCCAAGCGTTTTAACTCTTGGCTAATCAAAAAACTGAGTCGTTTTGAAAAAACTCGGTTTCTACTTCAACAACAAAATTAAATTTATGAATGTACTCAACAAAATTCCGCTAACCTTTGGTATCACTGGACATCGTGATCCTCGCCCAGAAGATTGGGACATTTTAACCGCCTCGGTGCGTAAAATTTTCCACTTTCTACATCAACATTATCCACATACGCCACTAAAACTATTATCACCGCTTGCTGAAGGAGCAGATCGTTTAGTCGCGCAAGTCGCCTTAGAAGAAAAGGTGCAATTAATCGTACCATTACCGATGCCACAAGATTTGTTTGAAGAAGACTTTGATGCCAATTCTCAAGAAAAATTTAGGGCATTGTTGGAGCAAGCCTCCCAAGTCTTTACCTTGCCCTTGGTATCCGGTAATACAGAAGAGAATATTGCCAATAATGGTCATCATCGTTCCCAACAATATGCACTGGGAGGCGCGTATGTGGCGAGACATAGTCATATTCTGATCGCGCTATGGGATGGGATTGATTTGGGAAAAGTCGCCGGTACTGCTGAAATCGTTAAATTCAAGCGTACCGGTAATATGAAAGGACTCGCTGCCGATTATCAACCCCCAACCAGTTCACTAGATAGTCCCGACATGGGAACCATTTGCCAAGTCGTTACCTCCAGAGTGCAAACTAAAACACCGGCTTTCGCGGTGGGCGATATCCGCATATTATTACCCAACTCTCAAGACAGTAGCGATTTGGAAGACTTACTGTTGGACGAATTAGCAGCGATAGAGTTATTTAATCAAGATATCGAACGCTATACGAATAATCCCAAAGTCCAAGCAGAGAACGAATCCTGTCAAAAACACCTCATTCCTCCCAAATTATGGCAGAATTTGCCGAATTTAGTTCCTGGCTTTCAAAACTTACTGAGTGTTTATGGCAGTGCGAATCTCCTCGCCAAACATTTTCAAACTCGCATTAAGTACCTGAGCTTATTGGTTTTAACCATGTCAATGGCGATGGTAGGCTCTTATGGCTGGTACACTAATATTGATCACAATCGCCCTTTTACTTTGGTGATTTATGCGATTTTATTTATCAGCGTCTTACTGATCGTCAGCTTTGTTAAATGGCAACGCTATTACTACAAAGCACTTGATTACCGTGTTCTCGCCGAAGGTTTACGCATCCAGATTTTTTGGCATTTAAGCGGTTTAAAAAACTCCGTTTCCGACTACTACTTACGCAAACAACGTCAAGAACTCGCTTGGATACGCAGTAGCATTCGCGCCCTCAATGTCTATGACTGGCTCACCAATCAACAAACTCCAGATGTGGTTCATAATCATTGGGTACTCTATGAAAAAGTTTGGTTTGCAAAAAACGCTGAGAAAAGAAAGCACATCAGCCAATATTTAAATTGGATTGTAAAAGGACTGTTTGGCTTAGGTATTCTCTGTATGGGAGGCTTATTGCTCGATCAGATGTTTTTGTGGTTAGGTTATAATTCCATTCCGCAAACTTGGCATAACCTGCTGATTTTATTAATCGCGCTATTTCCCGCCGCTGGTGCATTGCTACACCATTATGTCGAAACAATGGCTTTTGCGGAAGAAGCCAAACAATATCGGCGGATGGCTTACCTATTTGAAAGGGCAGATGAGCAATTGAAACAATTGCAATCTCAACCGCAAAGTGGCGAAACCGATATTCGTCGCCAAGAACAAAAAGTGTTATTTGAATTAGGCAAAGAAGCCTTGGAAGAAAATGGTGATTGGGTGTTACTTCATCGTAAACCGCCGTTAAAAGTGTATATTTAGTTTGTAGTGAGATGTTTAGAAATCCGATTTTTTTCAAAAATCGGATTTCTTAAACCTCGCGTGGGATATGTTTCGAGATTAGAAATCCGATTTTTGAAAAAAATCGGATTTCTTAAACCTCGTGTTCAGAGTTTTGCAAGAGGCTCGTATTAGAAACAATTTTCATGGCAGCCTATCAGCATCTTCAAATATCTCATCCATTTCTTCTTTGGTATAGTCAAAAATAAATCCTTGTTCTTTTTGTAATTCTTCTATAAATTCAATTTTTGTATAGCCTGCTAGGTACTGAAGCATAAATTATCGG
>JAGLHR010000204.1 GCA_023143415.1 Thiomargarita sp.
TTTGTCAATGCGTAAGTCCTATTATGGTTGTTAAAAAACTTGATAGTCGAGTTTTAGCCTTGAAATTGATTTCAAGGCTAACCGCTGAGTAGTGACGAAATTTATTTCAAGGCGGAGTTACCAAACGGATTTCTATTCGTCAAGGTATTCTCATCATCATCTGAACTTGGACGACCTGTATCGGATGCTAAACGCATATTATCCGCTTGACAGGCTATCACCAATTGACGACGGTTATCATCTTCATCATCCCATTTTTCTTTAGCCGCCTCAACCAGTGCTTTATCATTCTGATGTTCGTTGAGCAATTCTTGGAACGCTTGAATACAAGCGGTTAAATTATCACGTAAAACAGTCATTTTGATTTCCTCTTATTTTTCAATTTAATAAAGCCCCGAAAAACTTCCAATTCATTCAACCATTGGAACACCCGTTGACAAAATACTTGATCAAACCGAGTACCATGAAAGAAACAACAGAGTTTTTTAGCAATCCATTTGCACATACGTAAAAAAAGAGGGACTAATAATAGCGCGATCATCGAATAGGCTAACGTTTCAGAAATTTCTACCCCAATAATTTTAGTATTAAATGTCACAGTACCTGCGACACCCGTACCTGCTAAAAATAGGATTAAAATCGTTCCCAAAGTATTCAATGTTTCGCGGGTTTGCGTTTGTCGCTGTGCCAAATATAACTGCCATCTCTCCTGTAAGCCCTTCAGATATTTCACTTGAGTTTCAACATAAACTTGGTGATTTTCCAAGCGTCGGATAGCACGATAAAATGGCTTTAATACGGATAATTCATTTTCCGCCCGCAACTGTATTTTTTCATTGAAATCAAGTTGCCAAGGATTATCTGGTGTTTCATGACGGATTTCTTCTAATCGCCGGGCAAAATTTTTGCCATTAATTTCAAGCGTTTTTAAAGCACTTTGAATACGGCTTAATAAAAACACAGCGTTATTGCAGGAAATCTGCATCTTTTGCAAATGATATTCTAATTGCCGGGTAGAGGCACAATGAGGGCGAGCGTCTTGATATTCGTTGGCATAATTCGCGTATTTCACCTTTTCTGCCTGTAACTGAGGGCGTAATTGTTTAGCCGCCCATTCAATGCGCTTAAATTGCCATTGTGCGATAATAAGCCGTGTAAATGTGGTTGAAAATAGCGAATGTCGTTTTGAAGGGGGAGGGGTTTTCACTAATTTTTTTTCCAATGCTGTATCTATAACGCCTTCAAAACCATAAACAGAAAAAATCGGGTTTTCGCTTAATTCATCGGTTTCCATCGGTTTTAAAACGGTGTTAATTTCATCAAATTGCAAATGTTCGCCAAAAGATTTTCCCCCTTCTGTCATTGGCTCAAATTCCCACAAACCGACTTTTTTATCCTCATTTTTCAGATGAAAAAGCAGATTATTTGCTTTAAAGCGTAAGAGATGGGTTTTATTCGCCAGCGCGATATTAACCGTATGATGTTTAACATCAGCGTCATCCAAAATCAACAGTGCCACGCCTAACAGGGCTTGATGACAATATTGTTCTATTTGCTGATCACCTTTTATGAGCTTTTGCCAACCTTTTTGGAAATGTTCAGTCCATTTGCTCAATGGCTCACCCCGAGGTACATCATAACGAAATTGACATTTATCGGATTCAAAAAGAACTTTATCATCATCTAGCCAACCCGCCGGTTCGTCCAACAAGTCACCTGATGAACTCTGCACCTCGCGACGAAATAGAAAATAGAAAAGGTATTCAAAAGAGGGGTTAGAATTGTTAGACATTGTTATTCCTATATTATTCGTAACTACTCAGGGCAACTATAAAGGATTGCCCCTACAACAATATTCTTATTATGAAGACTGACGAAAATCTTCTGATGTAGGGGCAATCCCTTGTGGTTGCCCTGAGTAGTTGCAAATCTGTTGTAGGGGCAATCCTTTATGGTTGCCCTGAACCTATCCCACTATTCGTTTTTGAATTTAGAAATCCGAGTTTTTCCAAAAATCGGATTTCTTAAACCTCGTTTTTTGGTCAACAACCCAACTATTTTTATTCATTATTCTGCATTTTTGAATAGTGGGATAGGTTCCTGAGTAGTTACTTAATAACTACAAGGATTATTTATAAGAAAGTATAAAAAACTTTACAAATCAATTAGTTAAAAACTATTAAACAGAATAATTATCCGTAATTATTCAGCCTTGAAATCAATGAAATCAATTTCAAGGCTGAAAGCTAAAGTCTGTTAAAACAGAGTCGTTTAGCTGAACCTGCTTTGGCTTTTAGCCTTGATATTTATCTCAAGGCTAACCGTTCAAGCTGGCGAAAGCCAGCTAAATGATTCCGTCTTTTTTCAGTCTGCTTTAGCAGACTTTAGCATTCAGCTTTGAAATTGATTTCAAAGCTGAATGGAGTACAACGCTTTAGCTTTGTAAACTTTAACTCTTAATTCGCATTTACAAAATTTTATGTACACAGGCATTGCTAGCAGTTAAGTCAGTTTTTGTAATTTTTCTAAAAAATATTTTGCACTAGCACAATTGGGGTGATTAGCGGCACGCTCTATTGAAAATTCTAATTTATTTATCATTATTTTAGCAAAACCGATTTTTCTCGTTCCAGGGCCACGTCCTTCCTTATGATAACTTTTGGCGATTTCTTTGAGACGATCCCAGGGCATATCCTGTGTGTTTTCTGGTTCATTTTCTCCTTGAAAATCATTATTTTTTAACCAACGGCGCATGGCTTTTGTATCAGCCATAAACCATGCTTCTAATGCTTTTTTTGCCACGACAACTTGATTAACATCTCCACCAATACGAGCTTTTGTTGCAGTAACGCAGATATCACATTCTAAATCTGTCAATATCATAATTTTATCTGGGTTTGCTAGTCTGTGACATTCTGTAATAGAAGCATTAATATTTTTTGGGCATAAATTGCCACCACCTCTGGCATTAATGATTGGCTCACAAATTAAAATATTATGTTGTCTTGCCCAGTCACGAAAGTTGTTAGATTCTAATAATATTTTTTCACAATAACCCTCCACCACAAAACCAACTCTTACCATGGCAATCCTCCACCCAATGCGTTAGTTAACCAAGCCTGATCTAAAGAAGATGCTAACTGATTAACAACTTGTACTTGCTTTATTTGCGTCAAGCCTTGTTTCTTATCAACTAACCATAGCTCATTATTTTTTAAACCTCTCACTAAAGCTTCATTATGAGTGGTCATCCAAATCGGACGTTGATATGTGGCTTGTTCACGAAAACTGTCAACTAATTCCATTATCGCTTGGGGGTGTAAACCACGTTCTGGTTCTTCAATTAAGGTCACTCCAAAGTTAGGACGATCAAGTATGGCAACCAATAAACTTAATAGATAAATGGTGCCATCAGAAATTAAATGCGCTGGGAATACTTTCCCAACGTTTTCCTCTTGGAAAGTCAAGACTGTGTCGCCAGTTAATCTTTCACTTTGGGTGCCTACCTGTTCTAAACCGGGTACAATGAGTTCCATCCATTCGTTGATGGATTCACGTATTGATTCATTAGTCTCTAAACGACTTAATACGGCAGCTAAATTATGTCCATTCTCACTCAATTCAGAATCATCATAGTTTTTAACGGGTGATTTTGCTCCTGGTGGCTCAATCCGATATAAACGAAAATTTTTAAAAAAAGGCATTCCTGAAAAAGCAAGCGGAAATAGAGGTAAAAATGATTGACCACTATGCTGAAATTCTTCTTTAGCCTGATTACCCTCTTGGTTATCCTTAAAAAAATCATTAATAGTCCACTTTTTGCCACTGCTACCTTGCAACAGATATTCTTCCAAGTATGGATGAGTATCTAACTGATGAATTTTAAAATGATAAGTAAGCGTTTCGGTTTGATGAGTTTCATTTTCAAATTCAAAGACAGATTTAAACTCAAACACACGCGCTGCGTCAAAGTTCCGTTGCCAACAATGAATATTTTTAAATCCCCCTTGTTTTTTGATCGCTTTATAGGCACCAATATGAATAACTGAATTAACCAAATCCAATGCTTCAAAAAAATTGGTCTTTCCAGCACCATTTGAGCCAGCAAAAACAGAAAATGGTTTAAGTTCATGTAGTTCTAGCAGATCAATGCTACGAAAATTAGCGATTTTGAGATAACGTATAAAGCCTCTCATGGTGATCATTACCTATTCAATCAATCCATCAAAATGTAGGGGCTGTGTGTCTGCCCTGGTTTCAGAACTTTCAGGGCAAACACACAGGTTCTACGAAAATCCGAAAATTTAACCGGAGTATATAACTGCGTTCAGTATAAAACGTTGAACTCCAAAATTTAAAACTGCGTTACGAAGTTAATCCAAAATGCTCGCCCAGGTTCATTGATTTGCTCCTGATTGGCCTCAAAAACATTGGCGCGATTAACATGGTAGGCATAATTTTTATTAAAAATATTATTAATACCCACTTTTATCGTTGTCGCTTTATTCAGATTCAAAATACCATAAAAATCCAAAACGGCAAAACTCGGTGTTTTTTGGGCATCTAAACCGCTACCTATATTCGGATCATCATCCACATTTTTTTGTTTCGCCGCGTATCGAAGAATACCACCTACATGGTACTTTGGCTGTTTATAGTCCATAGTAAACAATCCTGAAAGCGGTGGAATTTGTGCGATAGGGCGATCCTCTGTCGTATTAGTCGCATAAACATAATCAAACGTAACATGACTTGACCAATCCGCATTCCATTGAACATTCCCTTCCCATTCAAAACCGTAAAGCCGCGCATCAACATTACGATAAATGCTGGCATTATCGTTCAGCAAAATCCCGTTTTGAGCATGGGCGCGATCCCTTAATATATAGTCAGTCACATCGTTATAAAACAAAGAGGTGGCGACATCCCAATTATCATTCGTTTGCAGAGATAAACCCACTTCTATCTGGTGATGTTGTTCAGGCTCTAAATCAGGATTCCCAATCCACCGCATGTCTGCTTTTGTATGATTAGCGGCAAGAAAACGCTCAGTGGCATCAGCAGTACGCACAGCGCGACTCAGGCTAATAAAGGTAAAACCATTGTCACCGCTCAACCCACGTTCATAACGGATAAAGCCACCAACATTGTTTTCATCGTGCTCATCCGCACTTTTGCCATAATACTTATTATATAAAGTATTGGGCGTGATCCCTCCCATTGCCGCTTCGTTTGCCCGATTCGCTTCACTTGTCACGCGATCATAACGCAAACCCAGTTTGAGCAGATCAACTTCACGAACAGGCATCACCATTTCACCAAATACCCCAATCTGTGTTAAATCCACATCTGGCCACATTATGGATTGCATATTAGTCGGTGTCAAAACAGTCTTAGGACCAGAGAAACGATTAGCATCCCGATTATTATGTTGATAATCCATGCCCAACGTCCATTCCATCTCATTATCCATCAGCAACTTATGACTGACACGCCCCCCTTGTGTCTTTGATTTCGTGGGAACCAACATTTTCATCGGTGCGCTGATAGGACGCAAGGAATAATTGTCCATGACATGTTCAACATCGGAATAGTAAAGTTCGCCCTTGGTTCCCCATTCCGTTTCAAAACGAAAACGAAAGGTATCATTATCACTCTTAGGAGAATCCATCGCCGCACCAGCATATAAAGCATCATCTGCCCGACTTGCCTCAATTCCTAATTCAAAACGGGTTTTATCACTCGGCGTATAACCCAAAATAAAATGCCCTGTTTGATTAGTCACCGCTGATCTGATTTCATTCCCATTACCATCTTCATAATTATCAGTATCCATATACTCAACGATGCCACGCACAAAACCCTGTGTATTACCCGCAGTCACATCGCCGAAGATTTTTTTCGTAGCAGCGTTGCTGGTATAACCACCACCAAATTGACCATAAAAAGATTGATCTTCCGTTAAACGGGGCGTTCTCCGTTCAAATAACACTGTGCCACCACTACCGCCACCGCCATAAATAACGGTTTGAGCACCTTTCAGCACTGTCACCGTGTCATAAGTTTCTATGGACGAATAAGCCGTTGGGGGATCCATACGATTAGGGCAACCACCGTGAATATAAGCCCCATCTAGCAAAATATTCAATCGCGTTTGATTTTGCCCACGAATGATGGGATCAATACCATGCCCACCCATACGTGTACCCGATACGCCTGAAAAACGCCGTAAAAAATCACCACTATCAATTGTTGTACCTAAAATATCCACAGTTTTTTTGCGTGAAATACCAGGTTCTGGTAAATATTCCCCTTCAACTGTCACAGCAGGAAGTATTATCGGTTCTTCTTCTATCGGCTCTTCTTCTGCCAACAGCGATGCTGGGGCAGTTATCATCACTATACTTAAAGCAAGCGTTTTATATCTCATGAATTGGTTTAGATTCCTTTAAAATTGGTAACTACTCCGCCTTGAAATAAATTTCAAGGCTGAAAGCTAAAGTCTGCTAAAGCAGACTGAAAGAAGACTGATTAAATTATTTTAATTTTAGCTGGCTTTAGCCTGCTTTAGCTGTTAGCCTTGAAATTTATTTCAAGGCGGAGTAGTTACCAATGGTTCGGACAGTTTTTTAT
>JAGLHR010000205.1 GCA_023143415.1 Thiomargarita sp.
CCACCGATGAAATCGGTGGAATTTAGGTGGAATTGAGATTTGAGAAGCGCCTGCGTAACATCAGTTAATAATACATCAACTTTAAATAACGATAATAAGTGCCCTCCGCATTCGATACCGCTAACATAAAACCTTCACGCCCATCTAAAAATCCTGCTTGTAAAAAGTATGTTCGCACAAAAGCCCATAATCCGTGAAAAATCGCTTTCTTCAAACTGGACTTTTTACCTTGTTCATAATATTTAAGGGCATTAGCAGAGGAATAGCTATTCATTTTATTGAGCACTTCTTCCAACGAGTTAAAAGAATAATGTAATAAGGGTGTTTTCAGGGTACATAAGTCGCCCTGTAAAAGTTGCACTTTTTCATGAACCAAATCATCGCTAAAACACGCAGAATCGCGCCGAAATAAACGTGTGACATAATCTGGTGTCCAACCACTATGTTTTATCCACCGCCCACAGTAAGAAGATTGACGTGGCAGACGAAAGGCGGTATAATGAGTATGAATAATAGCCTGTTTAATTTCTTCTTGTAAAGCAGGTGTCACTCGTTCATCGGCATCAATGGATAAAACCCATTCGCCTGTTGCCTTTGCTAAAGCGCGATTTTTCTGTGGACCAAAACCTGGCCAATCATCAGTGATAAAGATTTTATCTGTGAATGGACGACAAAGTGCAACAGTGTTATCATCGCTGCCACAATCAACCACAATAATCTCGTCCGCATAAGCAACGGAGGTAAGACAGGCTTCAATATGGACAGCGGCATTTTTAGTAATAATAATAACGGAGAGTTTGGGCATTTGTCGTATTTTACGCTATTTTTTCTTGTTCCCACGCGCTGGTGCACTGCCATTAAGTGAAGGGCAGACACACAGGTCTGCCCCTACAAAACCCCACGTATTCTGTGGTTGTAGGGGCGAACCTGCGTGTTCGCCCTGGCTTAATGGCATTGCGCCAGCGCGTGTGAACAATCTTGATTTTTTTAGTTAATTGATTTTAAATACGGAACTGATAACTGATATGTTGCTTTTCATTAACAATATTTTAATTTTTTTACTGTTAATTTTATCCTACCCTGCTCATGCAGAGGATCAAAAAACACTCAGGATCGCCATTAAACCTAGCGAGCCTTGGGTGATGTACGATGTAAATTTGCCTCCTGAAAAAAGAAAGCCTGTGGGTTTTAGTATTGAACTGTGGCAAGGCATCGCCAAAGAAATCGGAGTCAAAACGCAGTGGGTTTACGAAAAAAACGTGCCTGATTTGTTAAAGAGTGTACAGGATGGCAGGGCAGATGCAGGCATTTCTGCAATAACAATTCGCAGTGATCGGGAAAAAAATATCGATTTTTCCAATTCAATGTTTGAATTGGGGTTGCAAATCATGGTTCCAGAGGGTTCTGGAACCAGCTATCCCATCATGATAGCGTTCAATGAAATCAAGAAATTTCTGATCCCACTCAATATCAGTATATTTTTGCTGGCTCTGTTTTTTATGAGTCATCTACGGTGGTGGGTTGATAAATGGTCATCTAAGGAGTCACAAATTTGTTCTCGACATTATTGGCATGGTTTGTATGATGCTTTTTGGTGGTCTATCACAATGCTGCTGACTTGGGAAGCCCCAAAAAATCGTGGATTAGCTAGACTGATTGATCTTTCTTGGCATTTTGTCGGTTTGCTTGCTTTGGGTATATTGACCGGTATTGTCGCTGCCTCTTTGACTATTCAAGCAATTGGCGGAGCAATCAACAGTGAACAAGATTTACCCGGCAAAAAGGTAGCGGCTGTGGCGACTGATGCACCGAGAAATTATTTGGAAAATATTGGGGCAAGAGTCGTCCCTGTCTCCAATTTAGATCAAGGGATTGACATGTTGTTGAAAGGAGAAGTTGATGCATTGGTACACGATGGCCCTCGGTTGTTGTATATGGCGAAACAAATTAATCAGCAAAAAAAGACAGGGGTAGCCGTTTTACCAGCCCTGTTCAATAATCAAAACTATGGGATTATATTCCCAAATGGTAGCCAATATTTAGAAACGGTCAATCGCGCCCTGCTAAAATTGCGTGAAGAGCAAGGCTTAAATAAAAGTTTTCACCAAAAATTACGGGATAAGTGGATCCCACAAACGAATTGAGGTGCAACAAAGCTAAAGCCGTCTTGAAGAAAAACTCGAATATGTTCTATAAATCAATGCCATTAAGGAACGTTTCGAGGTTTTCGTTTTTTGAAAAAAACGAAAACCTCGAAAATGAAATAAATTCGACAATGTGGAATCAGACCTGACAGGTTTCCAAAACCTGTCAGGTATTCGAGTTGAGGCTAAAGTTTTTGTAACGACTCAGGCAACCACAAGGGTGTGCAGCCTACATAAGAATACCTTTCTGGTTCCCACGCGCCAGCGCTCATCATTATACATAAGTCAAAATGTCATAA
>JAGLHR010000206.1 GCA_023143415.1 Thiomargarita sp.
TGCGTCACATCAGTTAATAAGAATATTGTAGGGGCAATCCTTTATGGTTGCCCTGAGTAGTTACTACAAAGCTAAAGCGTTTTCGAGATATTCTTTTCAAAAAACGAAAACCTCGAACTCCATTTTCAAAAAAAATTCAACTCTTAATTCGCATTATCAATTACTTAATTATAAATTAAATAACGCTTTATTCAATTGCAACAAATATTTGTATTTCAAAGTTTGACTTTTTTAACTATAATACTTTACACTTATTCTTAGATTTTCAGATAATATCATTACATTAATTTAAAGTATTTAAAATTAGGAACATTTGTACAGGACATTTTTTATTGTTAGAATCATAATTTTCAGAAGTTGAGAATTTTCAGAATGACAAATCGTAACTACTCAGTGGTTAGCCTTGAAATCAATTGCAAGGCTAAAAACTAAAGCAGGCTCAGCTAAACGACTCAGTTTTTTTAGTCTGCTTGAACCTAGAGTCGAGGCTAAAGTTTTTTCTTTAAAAAAAACTTTAGCCTCGACTCTAGGTTCAAGTTTTTTCGGTAAAAAACTTGAACCTAGACTCTCGAATGCTTTCAGCCTTGAAATTGATTTCAAGGCGGAGTCGTTACGAAAAATAAAGTGATTTTTCATGAACTTATGAGGTTTTAAATTCTGTGAATTCTTAAATTCTGTGAATTCTGATTCTAACAATTATAAAAAATTGTCCTGTACAAACATTAGGAACTTAAAAAAATCTATTCCTCAATAGAAAAATGGTTTTGAAAGTCCCTTGGAACAAAGAATATTATTGAAAATAATATGCCATCCAAAACATTTTATAACGACTTAATGAACGTGATTTCTACTTTTCGATCTCGGTATCGTCATGTCATATTACGACGTTTAGGATTTTATGATTATTGCGACTCCTTAAAACTGATCGGAAAAGATTTATCTGTAACCCGTGAACGTGTAAGACAAATTGAAGTAGTTTGTTTACGAGCCATTAACAAAAATTGTGGTGCTGCCCTGAATGACAAACTTAAAAAGTGCCTCAAAAACCGTAAAACTACCATTTACCTTGATTTATTAGAAGTAGAAAACGAATGGTTTTATGGCTTTTCGGACAAGCCCGTTTTTTTAACACGAACAATCGAAAAACTCTCGAAATACCATGTCTTTGAAATAAAAGAACGGCAAGTTATCACTCAAATTCATCTAGAACAGTGGAACAATCTCAAATCAGAAACACTGGCTTATTTCAAATTACAAACAACAAAAAAACTCTCACAAAAAGAGGTAAAACAACAAATTCGTCGTCTCGCTTCTGAAAAAGGAGCACCTGATCTGACCGATTCATTGCAAGAATTTCTTAAAGATAAATTGCATTTTGCCTCGCCAAAGGGAAAAGGAGCAAAAGAATTGTGTAGTGTTGGACGTGGACTTTCTAATATTTTAGAAGCCCAATTACTCGAAATGAAAAAACCCCTACATTATATCGAACTTGCACGAATATGTTCAGCACAAGTTGGACGGCATGTAGAAGGCTACGTTCATAATAGTCTCAAAGACTTAGCTTATCTCTATGGACGAGGGATTTACGGTACGCTACAACATTTTCCATTAGATGAGAAGAACCAGAAAAAAATTTTGGCGATAACAGAGAACATCTTATGTCAAGGACCCGCAACACGACAGTGGACATGTAGTGAATTGCTATCAATACTCAAGGAAGGAAAATCTAATTTACCTGATAAATTAGACAAATATATACTCAATATTATACTCATCGATTCAAGCATATTAAAATCTATTGGTCGCTTGGTATGGATATTAAAAGCTAAAACAGATCAATGCAAAGTGCCACGAGTTGATTTACAGAAAACCGTTCTCACGATTATTGAAAAGGCGGAAAAACCTCTTTCTATTCATGAAATTAAAAAAATTATCATGAAAAAACGGGGCTTAGACGAACATTTTACCATTTTACCAACGGCACAAATTGCTCGTACTAAGCCAAATACCTGGGGATTGGTTAACAGAGACTTTTTAGTCACAAAAGCACAACAGAATGACATCTTAGATAGCATTTATCACAAGCTAAAAAAATGTCAAGAAGGTTTGCATATAACAGAACTCAAAAAATCACTTTTTGAGGCGGGAATAATTCACCATCAAGATTTTACAAATTATATGGCATTAAGTTTATGCCAGGCGGATCATCGCCTAAAAGTTTATCGGGGACAAATAGTTGGTTTATCGACATGGCGTAATGCAAAAAGAATAAGCATTAAGATGGCTATAGAACAAATCGCCCAAAACGTTCATTTTCCAATGACTATGTCAGAATTGCGTCATTCTATTGAAGAAATTGTCAAACATGATGTCAAACAACCCCTGCATCAGATATTGGAAAAGGCTAATTTTGTGCGTGATGAAGATTCAAATACATGGTATGTACTATAGTATTTTTTGTCAAATTTGGAGTCCAACGCTTTAGCTTTGGGAACTAGAAAAAACGGTTCAAAGCGTTGAATTCCAAAATCACTTTCTTCCAAAAATAATTAATAATTAACAATTAATATGGATAAACCAGTCATTTTATGTGTTGATGATGAACAATTATTAGTTGACGCGCTAAAACAACAACTTAAACTTCAATTTGGAAACAACTATCAAATTGAAACGGCTGAAAGCGGTTCAGAAGCACTGGAGATCATTGAAGAATTATTAGAAGAAGATATTGAAATACCGCTCGTTATTTCAGATCAACTAATGCCCGGTATGAAAGGAAATGAATTGCTCAAACAAATTCATGCCATTATTCCTAAAACATTAAAAATCCTCCTTACTGGACAAGCAGACGCAGATGCAGTGGGAAAAGCAGTCAACAACGCTAACCTCTATCGTTACATAGCTAAACCTTGGGAACCCACAGACTTCAATTTGACTGTAACAGAGGCTGTTCATAGTTATTTTCAAGAAAAAGAATTAGCAGACTTTTATGCGGATTTAGAAAAAAAAGTCGCAAAGCGTACAGAAGAACTGAAGCAGAAAAATGAGTTTTTAGGCATTGCAGTACATGATCTGAGAAATCCACTCGCTGCGATTCGAGGATATGCCGAGATGATTAAAGGTGATTCTGATGAAGCAGTACTTCAAGAAGATACGTTTGATCTGGCAGATCAGATCATTAATAGTTCGCAGTACATGATTGAGCTAATTGAGAGCCTATTGAAAGTTAATGAAATTGAATCGGGCAAAATGAATTTATCACTTTGTGTAATAGACATCTTACCTATCTTACAATGGTTAACCGATCATTATACGGAACTTGCAAAGGCAAAGAACATCACATTGCAGTTTCAATGCATTGAAAAACCATACCGCATACTTGCCAATGAAAACAGCTTGCGCCAAGTATTAGATAATTTGATCTCTAACGCGGTCAAATATTCACTATACGGTAAATCTATCTATGTTCGCCTTCACCAAGATGACAAGTGGATACACTGTGAAATACAAGATGAAGGTCCTGGATTGAGTGATGAAGATCAACAAAAATTATTTTGTCAATTCAGTCGTTTAACGCCTCAACCGACGGGCAATGAAAATTCAACCGGCTTAGGCTTGTTTATTGTTAAAAAATTGGTTGATTCAATGCATGGCAAAATTTTGTGCGACAGTCTTTTAGATCAGGGTACGACTTTTACTGTGGCATTTCCAATTGCTGAAGATTAAAGAAGTTCTCATTTTCATGAAAGTAAAAAAACGCCTTCCAACTTACTATAAAACAGAATGCTTGGATTGTGAACTTATTCTGAGCGTGAGATGGGAACGGATGTATTTCGGAGCATTACCGACATTTCAACGCAAAAATCAACAAAAAAAATGTCCATTCTGTCAAGGTATTCGTATTAAAATGGCGAAAATTAATGAAGAAGAATATCTTAAAATTAATGAACAGTGGGATATGATTGGTTTGACAGATGATAACAATTTGGGATTATCCTGTCGTGATGAAAATGCTGGCTGTTTTTAAAAACAACATCACTATGACAGGATTAATTTTTGCTTAGATGTTCACAGATTAAGGCACTTCGTAACCAAACTGTTCAATGATTTGGCGCGTTGAAGGATGACGTAAAAATGCCATAAAACTGAGAGCGGCTGGATTTTTTTCGCCTTTTTTCAATAATACAGCACCTTGGCGAATGGGATCATACAATGTTTTATCAACAAGCCAGTGTGAACCACGCGATTTTTTTGTGATGAGTTGATATTGAGAGAGGGCAATAAAACCTAATTCTGCATTACCCGTTGCGGTGAATTGATAGGCTTGGCTGATATTATTACCCCGCACCATTTTACTTTGGAGCTTTTGCCATAAACCGAGTTTTTCTAACACTTGCTTTGCCGCTGTGCCATAAGGGGCCATTTTAGGATGAGCGATAGCAAGATGCTTAAATTTATCGCTATTCAAGACTTTTTCACTCGAATCTACAAAGTCTTCTTGTGGACTCCATAATACCAATTGACCGATGGCATAAGTTAATAAACTATCGGCTACTGTCATACCTTCGTTGACCAGCATTTCAGGGCGTTTCATATCAGCGGCTAAGAAGACGGAAAAGGGCGCACCATTTTTAATTTGTGCATACAATTGCCCTGTACCACCGACACTGATGATGGCATCATGTCCAGAACTTTCCTTAAATTTGAGTTTAAGTTGTTCCATCGGTTTAGCGAAATTGGCCGCGACGGCGATATGTAATTCATCAGCAACAGATATTGATGTTAGACATAAAAAGATGATGTTTAACGCATATTTTATTGATGTCATCAGATTTTTTTCTCTGTTTGCTATAGATTCTCGATCAGGAATGATCAGGATATAATATTAAGAGGGGAAAATGTCAAAAAGAAATGATGGTGCATCTGAGCGTGACCAGCACTCAATGCACCTCACCATAATTAGAAAAACTAGGTAGGAGTAGTTTTAATTATGGCTGCTTAGTTATTAGCAATATTGATACCAATTTTCCTATACACAGTAAAAAAAATTGTCATTATTTGATTTTTTTGTAAAGTATTAAATAAAAAGTGTTGTAAAATCAAATAGTTATAAATAACCAATTTTTATTCTGTACTTAGCCAATTTTATTTAAAGCTATAAAGAATTAAAAATTGAATTTTTTTTGAAAATGGAGTACAACGCTTTAGCTTTGTTATTTGGAATACAACGCTTTAGCTTTGTTATTTGGTATCCTACATTAACTTTGTCAGTCGTCCGCTCAAAGCTGAAGCGTTTTCGAGGTTTAAGTTTTTCTTCAAAAAACTTAAACCTCGAACTCCTATTTTAACTCTTAATTTGCATTAAAAATAGTCATTTTTGACGATTCTCCAATAGTTCAATATTTTCCAGATGGATTTTCACCAATATAGACGTTCAGATATAAGAATGAAAAATTGTCACTTTTGTTGATTTTAAAACAATCTTTAAATTATTGGAGTACAACGCTTCAGCTTTGTGATTTGGAGTTCGAGGTTTGAGTTTTTTTGAAAAAAAAACTCAAACCTCGAAAACGCTTTAAGAGTGAGTAATGATGCCCATTTAATCAAAGAGGCGGGGAATTTGACCTATTTTCGAGACAATCGGGATTCAATACCAGATAATGCGCATTAACCCATCCTATTATATCTTGATAATTAACTTGATACCATTTCTTTTTGTTTGGCGCATTAGCTGTGTCAATAACCATAACACATTCTTCACTTTCTGGTATTTGACCGATTTTTGAACTACGAAAATCAGGTTCTTTACGGATATTTAGAACATCATTCTTAGGAATATCGACGATATTATAGTAGACATTCTCGTAGTCTGGGTTAGCTTGAACAGGCACAGCGATTAGTACAGTTGTAAAAAATAGCCATAAGGCGAGTTGATTGCGTTGAGAGAAGTATAATTTCATCTGAATTTTCTCCGTTATGGCGAAATATTAGCTTTGGAAAATTTTGGAGT